>CADCWH010000028.1 GCA_902806395.1 uncultured Thermomicrobiales bacterium
AGACGGGTCCTGATCAGACGTCCGGGGTGCCCAGGAGGCCGGCAACACCATGGTCAAGATGCGATCAACGAACCCAGCAAACGCTGTCCAGCATAATGAGGGCCGCGAATCGGTATCGGATCGCACCCGTGCCGTGTCTGGCAAGGTGAGTACGGATATGCCCATCCGCTACCGGCCCGGTCACGTCATGCCACCGCCGGGGCCGTCCAACCTGATCGTGGTGACACCAAATCCTCTCCCGGCACCAAAGGACGTGAACTCAAAGTAGTGTCATCGGTGCGGCGAGTGGCAAAAAGAATCCCTCGACATAGAGGCGGGGGTTCGCCGCCCCGATCCACCTCGCCTTCTGCTCCGAGATGGGCCGGTTGGCCTTGGTTGAGTCGAGATACTCTCGTGCCACCCATTTTCGTGTTGGTAATCGACTACAGATGCCGTAGGAACGCCTCCGGGTCCTCCAGAAAGTCCCGCGTCAACTGCACCCCCGGCAGGTCCTCCCACCGCACCGGCACGACCTTCCCCTCGTCGAGGTGGTAGATCGTTGACCCTGGGCAGGCGAGCAGGATCGGCGAGTGGGTGGCGATGATGGCCTGGGCGCCCCGGGCGGCGATGTCGTGCAGGACGGCGACGAGGGCCAGTTGGCGCAGGGCCGAGAAGGCGGTGTCGGGCTCGTCGAGCAGGTAGAGGCCGCCGGGGAGCAGGCGGGCCCGGAAGACATCGAGGAACCCCTCGCCGTGGGAGCGGGCGTGCAACTCGCCGTACTGGCGGCGGACGGCCGCGGCCTGCCCCTTCAGCACACCGTGGGCGTAGCTGCCGGGCGGATGATCTGCCGCCAGCGTTTCCATCTCGGCGACGAGGAGGTCTGTCCGGGTAGCGAAGCCAAAGAAGTCCTCGGCGCGGAGGAAGAAGCCTTGCCGGGCACGGTGCCCCCAGGTGAAGCGCAGCGCGGCCGCCAGGCGGCGGGCGTCGGCCAGGGTCGGGTCATGGGCGGTGTCTTGGCCCCCGAGGGTCTGGAGGTTGGCCCCCACGGCGATCGCCTCCAGCAACGACGACTTGCCGGAGCCGTTCTCCCCCACCAGGAAGGTGATCGGCGTCGGGAAGGGGAGTTCGACCAAGTCCGCCAGGATCGGCAGGGTGAACGGATAGGTGTCGTCCGGCGGCTCCGGGGCGCCGTATCGGACGGCCCGGAGGGCCACGCCCGAGGGCAGCGGTTCACGGGCGTCGCGTCGGGTGGTTCGCCTGGCCATCGTCTGCGGCCCTACGGTCGGTCGTAGCCGTGGTGGTCTGGGGCCGTGGAGAGGTCGGCGAAGACGGCGTCGAAGGCGTCCAGCGTGGTGGCGATGTCGTCAGCCGTGTGGGCGGACGAGAGGAACATCGCCTCGAACTGGGACGGCGCGATCGCCACGCCCCGCGCCAGCAGGCCGTGGAAGACGCGGGCGTAGCGCTCGGTGTCGCTCGTCTTGGCGGTCGCGAAGTCATGGACCGGCGCGTCGGCGAAGTAGACGCCGCCGAGGGTGCCGATGGAGCTCGTCTGGACCGGGACGCCGTGCTGGCTCGCCGCGGCGGCGATCCCCTCCACCAACGTCGCGGTGCGGCCGACGATCTCCTGGAACAGGCCCGGGCGGCGCAGCTTGCGCAGGGTGGCGATGCCCGCTGCCGTGGCGACCGGATTGCCCGAGAGGGTGCCACCTTGGTACATCGGCCCGAGCGGGGAGACGGTCCCCATGATCTCACGCCGGGCGGCGTAGGCGGCCAAGGGCAGGCCGCCGCCGATCACCTTGCCCAGGGTGACGATGTCCGGCGTGATCCCGTAGTGGGCGGCGGCCCCACCCAGGGCGACCCGGAAGCCGGTCAGCACCTCGTCGCAGATCAGCATCGCGCCGTGCTGGTCGCAGAGGCGCCGCAGACCCTCCAGGAATCCGGGCATCGGCAGCACGAGCCCCATGTTGGCGGCGACCGGCTCCACGATGACCGCCGCCATGTCGCCGCCATGCTCGTCGAAGGCAGCCTCGACGGCGGCCAGGTCGTTGTAGGGCGCCACCAGCGTGTCGGCGATCGTGCCGGCCGGGACGCCGGGGCTGTCGGGCAGACCGAAGGTGGCTACGCCGCTGCCGGCCTGGACCAGCAGCATGTCGGCGTGGCCGTGGTAGCAGCCAGCGAACTTCAGGATCTTGTCCCGCCCGGTCGCGGCCCGGGCCAGGCGCAGGGCGCTCATCGTGGCTTCGGTGCCCGAGGAGACCAGGCGCACCACGTCCGCCCCCGGCACCATCTCGACCACCAGTCCGGCCAGTTCGGTCTCGGCCAGCGTCGGCGCCCCGTAGCTGGTGCCCCGGGCGACGGCGGCCTGGACCGCCTCGATGACCTCCGGATCGGCGTGGCCGAGGATCATCGGCCCCCAGGAGAGGACGTAGTCGATGTAGTCGTTGCCGTCGATGTCGTAGGTCCGGGAGCCGCTGGCCCGTTCGATGAACACCGGTGTCCCGCCGACGCCCCGGAAGGCACGGACTGGACTGTTGACCCCGCCGACCAAGACGCGCTGGGCGGCCTCGAACGCCTGCTGCGAGGCGGTCCGGGATCGCGGCACGTCGTGGCCGCTGCCGGTCGCGTCACCGGTGGCGACGAAGGTGGAAACGGGAACGGTCATCGGGTCACCTCGGGCGATAGTCGGCGGTCGGCAGGCGAGAGGGGTCAGGAGTCAGGAGTCGGGGCTCAGGGTGATGGCCAGGTCCGGAGACGGCGCCGGAGCATCGAGGCGGAACAGGCGGCGGACGGCCTCGGCGTCGTGGGCCCGCATCTCCGGCGGGGCGCTGCCCAGGTGTGCCACGGGGTCGTGGAGCACCTTG
>CADCWH010000029.1 GCA_902806395.1 uncultured Thermomicrobiales bacterium
ACCTGGTGTCCCTGCGACAGGACCTGCGCGGCTTCCGCTCCCGGATCGAGTCCCGGCCGGCGCCGTCGACCACGCTTCGGGAGGACAGCGCGCCGCCCTCTCCCGCTGCCGCCGCGATCCCTGCCATGGCGGCCCGGGCCGAGTCGGCGTAGGCGAAGTCGAATCGACCAACACCGGCCGGATCGGTCCGCTGGCCAGAGGCTGGCCCGGGGCGAGGGTCGCCCCGGGCCAGCCATGACGACGGCTCGTCATCTCCGGCGTCACTACCCTTGGGGGTCCACCGCGGACCGGCACGGCGATCCCGTCCCGCCAAGGCTACCGGCCCGTCGTGGGTCGCCGTCGGCTAACCATCCATCCTGTCCCGGCGGCCGTGGCCGCGAGGACCAGGGCTGCGACGCCGGTGCCGCCAAGACCAGATGTCAACCCGCCGCCCTGGCCGACATTGCCCACCGGATCCCCGAGGGTGAGCGCGGCGGGCGACGCGGCCGGCTTCGGGAACTGGAGCGGCTCGACCGGCAGCACGGACGAGAAGGTGTCCAGCCCGGAGGTGAAGGTCTCGTCGATCGGGGTCTCCTCGATGGTGCCGGTGATCCGGAACGAGTAGTCACCGGCCGCCATCGGGAAGAAGATCGACTCGTAGTGGCCCGGATCCCCGAACGACGCGCTGAGTGCCAGTGGCATGCGCTGGTCGCCGTAGATCACCTCGGCCTCGATGAAGTCCTGCAGGCCCTCGACCGGAGCGAGTTCGGCAGCGGCGGGAGTGCCGCCGGCCGCCGGGGACGCCAGTGGTGTCCCGGTCGCGCCGCCGATCCGCGAGACGCGGAGCGAGAGGCCATTCTGCTCGCCGGTGACGGCCGGTTCGTTGAGGAACCCGACGACGAGCCTGTACTGCCCGTTGGCCACGTCGCGCCGCTCGTGGGCGCCGGTGAGGGTCATGGTGAGGGCCACGAGGCCAATCGCTATCGCCAATGCGCCCCCGCGCCCCATGATCCGTCGCGTGCGCTGTCCCATGGTGTGATCTCCTCACATTGCCGGGCGGGCATCCCGTCGAGCCTTGGCCGGGACGCGATTCCGGTATCCGTTGGCGTCAGGGTAGAGGCAAGAGCAAGCGCCGGGCCACTCCGGAGCGCCCCGGACAACGCACCTCTGGTCGAGCACGACGTGACCAGGGTCGACGTTGTCTTGGGGGAAGGACCAGAGGCGACCGGGCATAGACATCTGGAGGGTGCTCGGGAGGACTCGCGCCGCCACGCCTCCTTGCCCGAGAGATTCGCCGGTCGCCGACATCTGACCGGCGCATGAGGTCGGTGTGAGGACATGGTCAGAGGCATCACCGGGCTGGATCGATCAGGGGGTGCCTCGACCGGATAACCGCAGCCCTTTCGGGCAGCGGCACCCGACCATCGATTTCCTGACCCGATGACACGTGATCTCGACGGGCAAGCCCGGCCGTGAAATGGAGAGGCGAAACGGGCCGAGCATCGCCGGACGCGTTTCGCCTCTCTCCTGTCGTGATCGTGGGCCTTACCCGGGCGACGCCATCGCTACCCGGTGGCCGGGGCGACGTGGACGGCGCCGATGTCTTTGCGGACACGGTCGTTGAAGGTGGGGAGGTCGTCGGCGACCAGGGCGTCGAAGCGGGCGATCTCGGCCTCGATCCGGGCGGTCAGGTCGGTGAAGACCTCCTGGGCCGCGTCGGTCGGCCGGTAATCGCCGAGGGCGACGGCCGGGGGGAGGCCGGCCAGTTTGTCGAAGAGGCGAGTGCCGGCGTTGAGGTTGTCGGCCCAACCGGGTCGCAGGTCGGGGACCTGGAGAGTCTTCTCGATCTCCAAAACCCGGTCCCGCAGTGCGGTCGCGGCCTCGGCGATGCCGCCCGCCCCGTCCTCACTCTCGGCAGGCTTCGTCCGCGTCGCCCAGCCGTCGAGTTGCGCCCGCAGGTCGCGCATCCGGTTGATCGTGCTGGCCGTCCGGTCGAGCTGGACGTGGATGCGGCGGAGCAGGTCGCCCTGCGCGGCCAGGTCCGCCACCGATGCGGTGCGGTTGGTGGGGGGGACGATGCGGACCGTCTCCGTCCACTCCTGTCCCCCGGAGGTGAGGGTCAGGGTGAACTCGCCCGGGGCGACGATCGGCCCGTCGATCGTCTTTTCGGAGGCTGGGTCGGTGCCGGCGATCTTGGTCACCGGTGCCCAGCGCATGTCCCAGACGAACCGGTTCCAGCCCGCCGTGGCCGGCAGGCGGCGCTCCTTGGCCTTGTCCGGGTCGTCGGCCAGGCGGCTCGTGAAGGTCCGGACCTCGGTCCCGGCGGCGTCGGTGATCCGCAGGCGGATCGGCTCCTCCGGCACCTCCGTCAGGCGGTAGGTGAGGATCACCCCATTAGGCGGGTTCTCGCCCGCGTCGAGGTAGGTCCGGACGACCTCGCCCTCGGCGGTGGTGACCGGCAGGTAGCCACCACCCCGGCTGCTGAGGTAGTTCGTGCTGGCGGCGACGTCGGTGTTCCAGCCGATGCCGGGCAGGAACCGCTTCGTCTCTCGCGGGGCCACCAGGGCCACCTCGCCGTCCGGCAGGCCGGCGGCGACCGCCCGAAGGGGCCCGAGGTCGTCGAGGATCCAGATCGAGCGCCCGTGCGTCCCGGCGATCAGGTCGGTGCCGCGGACGATCAGGTCGTGGACCGGGCAGACGGGCAAGTTGGCCTGGAACGGTTCCCAGTTGGCACCGTCGTCGAACGAGACGTAGAGCCCCGTCTCGGTGCCGCAGTAGAGCAGGCCGGGCTGCTCCGGGTCGGCCCGGATCACGCGGGTGAAGTCGTCCTCCCGGATGCCACGATCGATCCGCGACCAGGTCGCGCCGTAATCCCGGGTGACGTAGAGGTAGGGCGCGTAGTCGTCCAGTTTGTAACGGGTGCCGGCGAGGTAGACGGTGGCCGGGTCGGTCGGGGAGGGCTCGATGCCGACGACCATGGTCCAGTCGGGGAAGGCAGGCGGGGTGACGTTGTCCCAGGTCGCGCCGCCGTCCCGGCTGAGGTGGACCAGGCCGTCGTCGGACCCGGCCCAGAAGACGCCGGCCTCGTGGGGCGACTCGATGAGGGAGAAGACGGTGGCGTAGGTCTCGGCGCCGATGGCGTCCTTGTTGACCGGTCCCCCCGTCGGCTTCAGGGTCTCGGGGTCGGCCCGGGTCAGGTCGGGGCTGATGGGGACCCAGCTCTGGCCCTCGTCGGTGCTCTTGAGGACCCTTTCGCCGCCGACGTAGAGGGTGTTGGAGTCGTGGGGGGAGACCACGATCGGGTAGGTCCAGGCGAAGCGCTGGCGGTACTCGCTCGCGCCGACGCCGCTCATCGACTCCGGCCAGGTGGTGATCAGGCGGATCTGGTCGGTCTTCCAATCATAACGTTGCAGCGCGTTGCCTCCCCCGGGGGAGGAGCCGATGGCGCCGACGTAGACGATGTCGTCGTCGTCCGGCTTGACGACGATATAGCCGCTCTCGCCTGAGCCGGTGATCTGGCTGTCGGCCCAGCGGATCGCGGCGTGGGTGACCCGGCTGGGGGTGGCGATGCTGGTGTTGTCCTGCTGGGTGCCGTAGACCCAGTAGGGCTCCCGGCGGTCGGTGGCGATGTGGTAGAGCTGGGCGGTCGGCTGGTTGTAGATGGTCGAGAAGGTGATCCCGCCGTTGTGGGAGACGTTGGCGCCGCCGTCGTTGGCCTGGATCATCCGGTCCGGGTTGGCCGGGTCGATCCAGAGGTCGTGATTGTCGCCGTGGGGCGTGCCAATCTCGACGAAGGTCTTGCCGCCGTCGGTGCTCTTCCAGAAATCGAGGTTATTGACCCAGACGGTCTCGGGGTCCCCGGGGTCAGCGGTGACGTGGATGTAGTACCAGGCCCGGGAGACCAGGTTTTGGTCGTCGCTGACCTTGGCCCAGGTGTCGCCGTGGTCGTCGGAGCGGTAGAGGCCGCCCTCGGTGGTGTGCTCGATCAGGCACCAGACGCGGCCTGAACGGGCCGGGGAGGCCGAGACGCCCATCTTGCCGAGGGTGCCGGCGGGAAGGCCGGGGTGGCGGGAGATGTCCTGCCAGGTCTCGCCGCCGTCGAGGCTGCGCCACAGGCTGCTGTCCGGGCCGCCGCTGTTGATCTCCCAGAAGCCGCGGTTGGCCTGCCAGATCGTCGCGTAGAGGATGCGCGGGTTGCGCTCGTCGAGGCTGAGGTCGACTGCCCCGGCGCCGTCGCTGACGTAGAGCGTCTTGCGCCAGGTCTGGCCGCCGTCGGTGCTCTTGTAGACGCCGCGCTCCTCGTTCTTGCCGAAGGCGTGACCCAGGGCGGCGACCCAGACGGTGTCCGGGTCGTGGGGGTGGACGCGCACCTTGCCGATGTGGCGCGTCTCGGCCAGTCCGAGGTGTGTCCAGGAGCGGCCGGCGTCGGTGCTCTTGTAGACGCCGTCACCGTGGGAGACATCGATCCGGATGGTGGTCTCGCCCATTCCGGCGTAGATCACGTTGGAGTCAGAGGGGGCCACGGCTAGGGCGCCAACCGATGACGTGGCGAAGTAGCCGTCGGAGACGCACCGCCAGTAGGTGCCGGCGTCGGTCGTCTTCCAGACCCCGCCGGCGACGGCGCCGAAGTAGAAGGTCGCCGGGTCCTCATAGCTTCCGGCCACGGCCACCACCCGCCCACCGCGGAACGGGCCGATGCAGCGCCACCGCGCGAGGCCATCCAATCGTTGGTTGTCGAACACGATCGCTCCTTTTAGCCGACGAGTAACCGACGAGATGCGTCTTGACTGACGGGGTACGGGCGTTCCCTCGTCACCGCTCATCGCGCCATGACGATGGGGACACGCGGTCGGGGCACCGCTCCACGCATCCCGTCATCGAACGCGCGTGACAGGACGGATCGCCCATACCTGTGATGGGCGCGGCGAGCGGCGCCCCGACGAGATCGCCTCTAATGACCCGATCCCCGCTGCCGTTACCGCCCCGAAACGGTCGAGCGGCGGGAGATGGCGGTCATCACGGCGATCGTGACGGCGGCGGCGGCCAGGACGAAGAGGGCGTCGACCCAGATGAAGCCCCAACTGATCGCTAGCTCGCCGACGATGGCGCTGACCAAGAAGCCGATGATCAACGCCCCGACCACCAGGGCGATGAGCCGGCTTCGC
>CADCWH010000030.1 GCA_902806395.1 uncultured Thermomicrobiales bacterium
ACGAGCAGCCTGTTCGGGAACATCCGGTGTTGGGCGACGACTTGGACGTACGCGTGCATGGGGACTCACTCCACGTTGACCATTCGGCGACGATCGTCTGGCGCCATGGCGTCGTTGGGTCCCGGGACAGTGCCGGAGGGCTGGTGATCCGGTTGGGATTGGCCCGATCAGGTCGCCGGAGGCGATGGTGCATCGGGATGAAGGGCGCCTACGCACGCGACGTGCCGTCGGGCGCGCCGCGCCGCGCGGTCCACCCGGCGCCCGTCAGGCACCACCTCGGGAGAGGGTCGGGGACCGCCCCTCGGCCCGTGTCGTGGTAGGCGCAATCGGTATCGACCGCTACTGCGACGGGGCCTGGCACGCTGACTGCGTGCCGTGACCCACGACCACAGGGACGAGGGTCCCACGTGAATTGACCGGGACCGACCGAACGGGTTCTGGGTCGATGGACGGATGACCCGGGTTCCGGGGCAATCCGAACCCGCGATGTGGGTTGGCGGGCGCCCGTCGCGCGGCCGGCATCTACGAGCGGACCCCCGGACAGCCGGGAGTAGGGAGTCACGAGATGGACACCATGGATGGCGGGATGGGCAGTGGGGGACAAGGGACCGGTGAGGCGGTGATCGGGGCCGACGTGGTCGGGGCCGACGGCGGCAAGGTCGGCAAGGTGATCGCGACCTATCCAGGCTACCTGGTCGTCGAGAAGGGCTTCTTCTTCCCCACCGACTACTACGTTCCGACCTCGGCCGTGGTCAGCGCCGGACCGGACGAGGTGATGTTGAACCTGACCAAAGACGAGGCGCTACACCAGGGCTGGGACGCGGTGCCAGCCAGCCTCGGCGGAGATGACGCGGGAATGGTGGTGACGGACACGGATGAGCTGGACGTATCGTCATCCGATCAGACGGGGGTGGATCGGCACGGCCATGCCGAACCGTTCGCCCACGACATCGACGGCGACCTGACCCACGACGATTCGGGTGGCACGATCACGGTGGAATTGCACGAGGAGACGGCCACCACCACGACGCGGGAGCGGGACCTGGGCCAGGTGCGGATCGAGAAGCAGATCGTCACCGAGGACCAGACCATCGAGGTCCCGGTGATCGAGGAGCGCGTCCGCGTCGAGCGACGGCCGGTGGACCACGTGGTCGAGAGCGGTGCCACGCTCGAGGAGCGGACGTTCTCGGTCCCGATCCGGGGCGACGTGGTCGATGTCGAGAAGGAGCTCCACGTCACCGAGGAAGTGACGATCCAGAAGGAAGCAGTCGAGCGGATGACCGCGGTGGAGACGACGGTCCAGCACGAGGAACTGCGGGTCGACGACTCCACGGTGGACGGAGACGAGCGGGTGATCGAGACCCACGACGGATCAAAGACCCGCCCCGACGACGCCGTCTAAGGACCGAGGACCCACGCGGCTCACCGGGCCAGGGCGACCCGTCGTCCTGGCCCGGTCGGCCCGTGCGGTCCGAACGGGCGGCCCTCGAGAGCCGACCTCTTAGGCCCCCCGGGCGGGGTCCAGGGTGGCCCAGGCCGCTCCGACCTGGAGGAGCAGATCATCGATGTCGAAGGGTTTGAGGACGATGGAGACGCCCTTGGCCTTTAGGTGACCTTCCATGTCGGCCAGTTCCCGGCGGGCGGCGGTGCAGATGATTACCGGGATCGTGGCTGTCTGGCGGTCCATCTTCAACTTCTGGAGCATCTGCCAGCCATACTGCTCACCGCCGATCAGGTAGTCGAGGATGATCAGGTCGGGCTTGATCCGTTTGACCTCGGCCAAGTCATGGAACGCGTAGGAATAGAGGAAAACCTCGTAGCCATCTTCCTCCAAGATCTCGCGGAACAAGTCGAGGATCTCCTGGGTATCGTTGACGACCAGGATCCGGCGCGCTCTCAGGGTCTCAGTGGACACTCGGCGATCTCCTCTTACCTATTTCGTCGACGGGCGGTCGACCTTCGGGGGATTCTAGCCCAACCCCGTCCGTCTGTTCGTCACCGCCCGCCAGCGCCCCGGACGGGACCGGGTCCCCGTCTTGCGCGGGATGACCCGGGTGGCGCATGCTGACCATGACATTCCGCGCGAGGACGATGTCCGGGACCGGGCCGATCGGTGGTATCGGTCTGGTGTGACTGGGCCGACGGGGAGCGATCACCACCATGGCGAGAGGGCCATTTGGGTTCCGGGCGCGACGGCGACGGGACGGCACGGACGACCAGGGCCGGTCCCCGGCCTCGCTGGCTGCCGTCCGTCACGACCTGATCGCCGAGGAGCAGGGACTGCTGGGCCGCCTCAGCGCGGTCCTGGAGACGTATCCTGGCACGCCGGACGACCAGGCCGCCGTGCGCAGGGCCTCGGAGCAGTTGCACGCGCTGTTCCTGCTGGTCGTGGTCGGGGAGTTCAACGCCGGCAAGTCGGCCTTCATCAATGCCCTGGTCGGCGCTCCCGTCATGCCGGAGGGGGTCTTGCCGACCACGTCGGTGATCAACCTACTGCGCCACGGCGCGGCGGCCGAGGAGCGCATCCTGGCCGACGGGGTGATCGAGCGGCGTCACCCGGCCGATTTTCTGGAAGACATCACCGTGGTCGACACCCCCGGCACCAACGCCATCATCCGCGAGCACGAGGCCCTGACCCAGGAGTTCGTACCGACCTCCGACCTGGTCCTGTTCGTGACCTCGGCCGATCGCCCGTTCACCGAGAGCGAGCGGGAATTCATGGGCGAGATCCGGGAGTGGGGCAAGAAGATCGTCGTGATCGTCAACAAGGTCGACCTGCTGCGCGACGAGGCCGCGGTCGAGCAGGTGGTCGGCTTCGTCCGCGATGGCGTCGCCCGCTTCGTGGGCTTCGAGGCGGAGGTCTTCCCGGTGGCGGCACGCCTGGCCCTGGAGGCCAAGCGCGGCACGTCTGGAGAATGGTCAGGCGACGGAGACGATCGTCACGCCGTATCGGGCAACGACCAGATGGGGGCGGTGGGGAGCGGGAACGGCGTGGTCCTCGTGGATGGTGACCCGGCCCTTGATCCCGAGCGCCAGCGGCTCTGGGACGCGAGCCGGTTCGAGGCCCTGGAGACCTTCATCTTCGAGACGTTGGACGAGGAGGGACGGGTCCGGCTCAAGTTGCTCAACCCGCTGGGGATCGCCGAGCACACCGCCGACCGCTACCTGAAGGACGCCCATGACCGGCTGCTGGTGCTGCGCGAGGACATCGCCACGATCGAGAACATCGAGCACCAACTGGAGATCTACCAGGAGGACATGCGGCGCCAGTTCGCCTACCACCTGACCCGGATCGAGAACATCATCGCCCGGATGGTGAACCGGGGCGACGCCTTCTTCGAGGAGACGATCCGGATCGGCCGCATCTTCGACTTGATCAACAGCGACCGCATCCGGGGCGAGTTCGAGCGGGCGGTGATCGGCGATACCGAGACCCGGATCGATACCACCATCGACGAGTTGATCGACTGGATGGTCGAGCAGGACCTGCGGACCTGGGAAGCCGTCACCGACTACATCGACCGGCGCCGCCTCAGCAAGTACGAGGAGGGCCTGATCGGCGAGGTCAGCGGCCAGTTTCGCTACGACCGACGCTCGCTGCTGGAGTCCGTCTCGAAGCGGGCCCGGGAGGAGGTCGAGCGCTACGACGCCAAGCGAGAGGCCTACGAGTTGTCGGTCTCCGTCCGCAACGCGGTGGCGACGGTGGCGGTGGCCGAGGCGGGCGCGGTCGGCCTGGGCGCCCTCGTCGTCGCGGCGGCGAGCACGGTGGCGGTGGACGTGACGGGACTCCTGGCGGCGAGCGTGATCGCCGGGATCGGCCTGTTCGTCCTGCCCCGGCGACGGAGGACGGCGCGGGAAGACTTCCACACCCGGGCTTCGGAGTTGGAGGACCGCCTGCTCCAGGTGATGCGGGAACAGTTCGAGCACGAACTGACCCGCTCGGTCACGCGGATCCGAGAGGCGATCGCCCCCTACACCCGCTTCGTCCGCACCCAGCAGGGCCAACTCACCGCGATCCAGGCCGACCTGGTGTCCCTGCGACAGGACCTGCGCGGCTTCCGCTCCCGGATCGAGTCCCGGCCGGCGCCGTCGACCACCCTTCGGGAGGACAGCGCGCCGCCCTCTCCCGCTGCCGCCGCGATCCCTGCCCTGGCGGCCCAGGCCGAGTCGGCGTAGGCGAAGACGAATCGCCCGACATCGGTCGGATCGGTCCGCTGGCCAGAGGCTGGCCCGGAGCGACCATGGCCCCGGGCCAGCCATGACGACGGCTCGTCGTCTCCGGCGTCACTACCCTTAGGGGCCCACCGCGGACCGGCACGGCGATCCCGTCCCGCCAAGGCTACCGGGTCGTCGCGGGTCGCCGTCGGCTGACCATCCATCCTGCCCCGGCGACCGTGGCCGCGAGGACTAGGGCCGCGACGCCGGTGCCGTCAAGACCAGATGTCAACCCGCCGCCCTGGCTGACATTGCCCACCGGATCCCCGATGGTGAGCGCGGCGGGTGACGCGGCCGGCTTCGGGAACTGGAGCGGCTCGACCGGCAGCACGGACGAGAAGGTGTCCAGCCCGGAGGTGAAGGTCTCGTCGATCGGCGTCTCCTCAATGGTGCCGATGATCCGGAACGAGTAGTCACCGGCCGCCATCGGGAAGAAGATCGACTC
>CADCWH010000031.1 GCA_902806395.1 uncultured Thermomicrobiales bacterium
GCGTCGGTGGCGGCGGTGTCGATCTCGAAGACCGTGCCGTCCCCGTAGGCCAGGTCGTTGTTGAACAGGGTGACGCTGAACTCACCCTCCTCGGCGTTGCGGCACTTCTCCGGCACGGTGTGGTCCGCGCCCACGACCTCGTACTCGCCCTCGACGAAGATGTCGACGTCGCCGGCCGCGTCCTCGGCCGTGGCCTCGCAGACCAGCTTCTCGACCTCGACGACCGCGTTCGCCTCACCCTCGACCGGCATCATCGCCGTGGCCGTCGGCACGACCGGCGTGTTGGTGGCGGTCGCGGGCGGGACGACCGGCGTGTTCGTCGAGGTCGGGACGACCGCCGTGTTGGTCGCGGTGGCAGTCTCCGTCGCGGTGGCGGTCGCCGTCGCAGCGACCACCGGGTTGATCGCCACGACGACCGTGGTCCCACCCGGGAGGATAGTGACGGTGAGCGGGGCATTGCCCGCCTCGGTCACGACGAAGACACCCGCGTCCAGTTCAACTGACAGCGTGCCAGCAACCTCGAAGAACTCCGGTGTACCAGGGAACACGGTCGGCGTCACAGTGAACGTCGCCGTCCCCGGCGTGCAGACCACGTCAGCGCCGAGGACAAGCGGGCCTGACAGGTCAGGAACGGTCGCCTGAACAGCCAGGCTCCCCTCCGTCAGGCCGGTGCAGAACAGCTTGATGAGGACCAGCGTGCCCGTGGGCTCTGGCACGAGAGCCAGGGTGCAGGTGCCGAGTACCCCGGTGGCAGTGCTGACGGTCGCCACATCACCCACGACCGCCTCGTCAGTGTCCACGTTGATGACCGTCGTGCCCGGAACGCTCGTCACTGGCCCAGTAAGCACACTGAGGGGGAACGCGGGGCCAAGAGGCGAGGTAACTATTGCGAACAAGTCGGTGCTAACCCCCAGAGCGGTCGTCAACGTGACGGTGCACTGCAGCCCTTCGTCACTGACCACCTGAACCGTGGTCGTCGTCTGCGCCGACGTTCGACCAGCGAACCCCGCCGTCAGGGCAATGGCCATGGCCAGCATGGCGACGAGTCGAATGACCGTTCCCGGTCTCGTCATACGGTTTCCCCTTCCCTCTCGGGATGCATCGTGTCATCCCGGATCGCCCCCCGACCCGGATGCTCTGATCATAGGGCATGGCGACCCCGGTGTCCTGCTCATCGGGGCCGAACTGTTACGGTCGGGCAGACTGGATCGCGGTCCCGAATCCTGGGGCTCGGATGCGTCACCCGAGCAACCGGGGAGTCCCCTCGAAGGGATTGCAGGATGCTGGGCGGGACCGGGGTTTCTCCGGCACCGTCGGGGGGCGTATGCCGCGGGGACGCGGCCGAATACGGGTTTCGGGGATCGGCGGACGCAGTCTTAGGTTGGCACCAAACGCGTAGGCGGGCCCAAACGGAGCGTGGCGGCGGATCGGGACCATCACCGCCCCGGACATCACACCAGCGGGGTGGCGTCCCCCAATCGCTACGGCAGATCACTCAAGCCCTGGGAGGGTACGACCACTGGTGCCGTGCCGTACCACGCGACATGCCAACCCTGCACCCTCCTGGTGTTGGTCGAGTTTGCCAAGGCGCGTCACTCAACTGCGCCGCGTGATCCAGGGACCGGGGCCGGGAGGGGGTCGGTCGAGACATCGGTGGCCGGAGACACATCCTCGAGCAACCGCTCCGCCAATTCGCGGACCGCATCGCGCAGTTCAGCGGGACGGTCGATCCGGAAGCGCCAGGGAAGACCGGCGAGGTGATGGGCGTACCAATCCAGCGACTCGACATCACCGCGGACCAAGGTGCCGTCCCGGACGGGTTCGAGGGTGCCGACCGTAGGGGAGATGCGCCCGCGGACCTCCTCGGCGAGAGCGTGGACCGTGACCTCGCAGGACCACCGGGCGGGAATGTAGGCGAAGACGCGGGCCAGCTCGGCGAGGGGGTCGAAGCCTGCTGGTCGCGCGAAGTGGTCGTCCTCCACCACCACGGAGGTGATGCGGTCGAAGCGGAAGACCCTCAGGTCATCTCGCAGGTGGCAGTGACCGATGGCGTACCACTTCCCGTCGCGGAAGACGATGCCATAGGGGTCAAGGCGACGCTCGGTCTCGGTTCCGGTCACCGCGCGATGCGAGAGCAGGACCCGGCGCCGCTCGTGGACGGCGGTCGCCATCGACAACACCAGGTCGCTCCGGGAGATGGCCACGGCCGGGGGCAGATCGAGGGTCAGGGCGGACTGAACGGCGTGGACGCGCTGACGAATGGCGTCGGGCAGCACGCGGTCGATCTTGGCGGCGGCCCCGGCCGTCGAGGGGGCCGCCGCCGCGAGACCCAGCCGCCGGACCGTCTCCAGGCCGAGCACGACGGCCAGCGCCTCGTCCTCTGTCAGCATCAGGGGCGGCAGTTTGAACCCCGGTCGCAGGACATAGGCGCCGTGGCGGCCGCGTTCGGACTCGACCGGGATGCCGAGGTCCTGGAGCATGGTGATGTAGCGGCGGACCGTTCGGGGGTCGACCTCGAGGCGCTCCGCGATGTCGGCACCGCGGACGCGCTGGCGAGCCTGGAGCATCTCCAGGACGGCGAGGACGCGGGTGGTGGGGTGGTACATCGATCCGTATCCGAACAGGTGTTTCTATCAGACCGGTAATAGGGTCGATTATGCCCGCTTGTCTCGCTATCGTAAAGAGAGACCCAGAGCGGGGCCCGCCAGGATCGAGGAGGAGGAAATTGTGGAGGTGAGGGTGATCATCAACCAAATGTTGGCGGAACAGGAGCAGCAGCGGCGGGTCGATATGATGCGGCGAATGCCGGTGAGTCGCGATCCGATGGACGTGACGCGGATCGCCCGCGCCTCGCTCCGGGAGCGGATCGCCCGGGATCTGGTCAGCGTCGCGCGGTGGCTGGCCCCGGGGATGCTGGTGGAGAACGGGAGCAGCGCCCGGGGAGCGGCACGGACCACAGTCCGGAGGAATGGGCGCGAGGTGTCGCCATGTGTGCCGGCGACGGCGATCCGGCGGCCATAGCGCGGCACGCCGGATGTCCAAGAACGCGGACGTGGGTTGGGGAGGGCATCGAGCCCTCCCCTCGCCGTTCCCGCGGGTGTGCGCATTTGGTCCGAGCGATCCTGACCCGCGACGCCGGAAGGCATCTCAGTGCGGCACTCGATGGCAGAACCCATCGACGGCACCGGAGCCGGGGACGCACACGATCGGAGCACAGATTCGATCTGCCGCGCAAGACCGCGTCCAGCGACAGTACGCCTGTCACGCCGAGGCCCATGTGCGGAGCGCGACCCACGCGTCCGGCGACGATATCGCTCGCCTAGTGGCGATCGTCGCA
>CADCWH010000032.1 GCA_902806395.1 uncultured Thermomicrobiales bacterium
AGCGCCCTGGACGGTGGCTAGGGCGAGTTGGGCCATGGTCGATTCTTCGCTGGGCTTCATCGGGGGCTTGCGGGTGGTCATGGGGATCGCTCCTCGCGATGGTCGGGACCCGGGGCGGTCGGGTGGTGGTTAGTTAGCGTGATGGCGAGAGGGCCCTCGCAGGGGCATTGCCATGGATTCGATCGATGGAGTGGCACGGGGCGTCGAAGGATGCCCGCGATCACATGTCACCCGCACGCGACAAGTCAACGAACGCGACGAGACGCGGCAGGTGCGCCCCACATCACCAGAACCCTTCTGACCGCCCGCCATACCCGTATGGCTCACAGTCACCATCTCCCAGCTCAGTCGGCGGCGCCCTTGAGGGGGTAGTCGTGGGCCTTACGGCCCTCTGTGCCGTCGAAGTCGCGGGTGGATTTGAACGTCTCGAAGGGGCCGCCGGGGGCGGCGGCGGCGGTGCGGGCGAGGAGGTCGGCTTGCTCAGCGTCGGACATGGGGGTGAAGGCGCGAGCGGTGGCGAGGTTGGCGCGGAGGACCTCTGGTGAGTCCATGCCGGAGATGACGGTGGCGACGGGCTGGCTCATGGCAAAGCGCAGGGCCTCGGCGGGCTCGACGCCAGTGCCGGACCTGAGCAGGAGGCCGCTGGCCAGGGACTTCATGGCCAGGACGGCGATGCCCTGTTCCTGGCAGAGGGGGACGATCTCCCGCAGGAAGCTGAGGTAGTGGGGATCGAGGGGGTTGATCGGCATCTGGGCGGTGTCCCAGGGGAAACCCTGGCTGAGCATCTGGCGGTGGAGGTCGGGGTGCTTGTGGCCGGTGAAGCCGATGAAGCGGACCTTGCCCTGCTCCTTGGCCTTCAACATCGCCTCGGCGGAGCCGCCGGGGGCGAAGATCTTTTCCGGATCATCGTCCCAGACGACCTCGTGGATTTGCCAGAGGTCGAGGTGATCGGTCTGGAGGCGGTGCAGGCTCTCTTCCAGGAGGCGCATGGCGTGGTCGGCGCGGCGGTCGTGGGCGCAGTCCTTGGTCATCAGGAAGGCGCGGTCCCGGTAGCCGGCCTGGCCGAGGGCCTTGCCCATCCGGACCTCGGAGGTCCCGTCGTTATATTCCCAGGCGTTGTCGAGGAAGGTGGCGCCGGCGTCGATGGCCTCGTGGACCATGCGGATGGCGACCGCCTCGTCGGGCTTGCCGAGGTGGGCACCACCGACGCCGAGCAGGGAGACCTGCTCGCCGGTCGTGCCGAGGGGACGCGTCGGGATCGCGCCGGCGGGATCGGGGGAGGTGGTCGGGACCTGGGGATCGGACACGGGAGCCTCCTGGGTGAGCCGGGATGACGGGCGATGGTGGGGGGATGGTACACCGGCCGGGCGGCGACCCGGCGCGGGCTCGGCCCGGAGATCCGATGCCCAGTGCTGACCTCGGGGGTAGGACTGCCAGCTCCGGGTCGCGCCGACCCGTTCGGGGCCGCGGCGTCGGTGCCATCGTTCCCAGGATGGGGGCTATCACGGGCCGGACGAACGGTACGGTAGCTGGGACGGGGCGGCGCCGCGTGCCGGTGGGGAGAGTGATGGCCGCGTCGGCTGGCCACGCCGTGGGAGGGGTGCGACGCGGGGCGGCAAACCCTCAGGGCAGATCAGACGTAGGGTAGAGAGACGTCGCCGCGGCGGTCGAGTGGCGATGGGCGACGAGCCGGACACCGGTGCCGCAGGGTAGTGATGGGTGACGCGTTGGCCGGGCCACGCCGACCCATGCCTCGGGCCGTTGGCCAGGCGAGGGAGTCGTCCGGGTCGTCTGGTGCGGTGCGGCCCCATCTGGCACTCGGGCCCGCGGAAGAACGGTATCAATTGACCGGTCGAGTCCCACGCCGTGCAGGTGGATACGCACTATCCGGGGAGAAAACAGGGACAATGGTCCTGATCGGGCCGGTGCGGCGCGTTTGGATAGGCTTACGGGTACGATCGTATAGACGATCGGCGGCGTGACCCGGTCACAATGGGACGATCATGGGTTTCTTTCTTTCCCCGTTTCCGGCCAGGCCACCGGCCCACGCTGGCGCTGACAACATAGCCGGTCGACTGACCAGTGCCGGACGAGGGTGGGCGTGACGCGGCATTGGTCGCTGCGAACGCGATTCATGCTGGCGGCCGTGGCCTGCCTGCTACCCCTGTTGGGGGTGGTGGCCTATGTGCTGTACCAAAGTCTGGAGCACTCCCGGGATCAACTGATCGATGTCGAGGTGGCCGTCGGCGACGTCGTGGCGCGCGGCCTGGAGGGCGCGCTGCAGGAGACGACCGACGTGTTGTCCAACCTGGCGGCCGACGACCGGATCCAGCGGTTAGAAGTCACAGAGGCCCAGGACCCGCTGGCCTCGGCGGCGCAGAACCGGACGAACATGCGGACCCTGTTCTTGGTCGATGCGAACGGGGCGATCGTGACATCGTCGGGTTCGATCGACCCGACGCCGCTGGTCCTCTCGATGGACGCGGCGATCCAGCGGAGCATGCTCGGTGAGACGGGCGTCTCTCCCTCGATCACGGTCACGATCACGGACGGTGAGGAGCGGGTGGTCGCGATCACCCAACCGGTCTGGTCGGGAGAAGGCGACCAGGGGCAGCCGATCGCGGTGCTGGGAGCGTTGCTCTCGGTACGGCGACTGGAGCAGACCTTGATCCCGTTCGGCACGGGCGAGACCTCGATCGCGGTCGTCGGGACGGGCGGGAGGATCATCGCTTCGCGGGCGTCGGGGCTGGCGGATGATCTGGTGAGCGGCGACCAGAACGCGGCGTTTGCCGAACCGCTCGCGGCGGCAGAAGCGGGCATTCCAGGTGAGTTCAGCTACCAGGATGACGCGGGGCAGCAGCGCCTGGCGATCTCGCGGCCCATCTCCTTCCCGGGCGCCGAGTGGACGGTGTTGGTGACGAGCGCGTCGCCGATGACCTACGGGCCGAACCGGAGCCTGCTGCAGAACGGGATTTTGGCCCTGGCGGCGGCGGTGGTGGCGACGTTGATCCTCGCGCTCGTATTCGGGGAGACGATCGCCCGACCGATCCGGCGGCTGACGACGCGAGCCTCGCTGATCGCGCAGGGAGACTTCAGCCAGCAGTTGCTGTCCAGCGACGAGGCGATCGGGGCGGACGAGGTCGGACGGCTGCGGGTGGCGTTCCAGGAGATGGCGACCCGGCTCTCCGAGCAGGTGGGGGATCTTGAGGCGGCACGCCGGGAGCGTGAGTTGCAGGCCGACCAACTGCGAGAGTTGAACCGGCGGACGGTTCGGTTGCAGGAGAACGAGCGGCGGCGGATCGCGGCCGAGATCCACGACGCGGTGGCGCCGCTGATCACGGGGGCACTGTACCAGGCCCGGGCGCTGCGGATGGGGAACGGGTCGACGCCGATGGCGGAGCGCGATGAGGGCCTGGGGGCTGTCGGGGACCTGCTGGCGCGGGCTTCGGACGAACTGCACGGGGTGATCTTCGACCTGCGCCCGCCGGACCTGGACGATCTCGGCGTCGTGGCGGCGATCGAGCGATACATGACCAATATCCAGCGCTCGGGACTGACCTGCTCGTTGGCGGTGGACGGTGAGGTGCCGAACCTGACCCCGTAGGTGAGGCTGGGGATCTACCGGATCGTGCAGGAAGCGTTGCATAACGTGCTCCGCCACGCGGCGGCCGACGAGGCGCTCGTGCGGTTGGAGGTGCACCGGGACCAGCACGGCGACGACTCCTGCCTCCGGGTGACGATCCGAGACAATGGGGCGGGGTTTGACCCAGAGCGGGCGATCCGGCCGACCTCGCTGGGTCTCCTGAGCATGCGGGAACGTGCGGCGGCGATCGGGGCCTCGTTCGCGATCGATTCGACCCCCGGCCTGGGCACGACGGTGACCATCGAGCGGCCGCTGAGCGCCGAGGGGTTGGACGGGGCCGACCGGCAGGCGGGGGATGGCCGCGATGCCTCCTGGCCGGTGGGACAAAGCGAGCGAGTCGCCGGTCGGGTGATGGCGGGACGGGCGGCGAAGCCGGTCGTGGCCTGACTCTTAACTGCCCCGACGGGGGCCGGTCGCGGGTGCGTCCGGTCCGACACCCGTCGAAGGCAGCGGGGCGAGATGGGCACGGCGCTCAGGATTAGAGATGATGACCAAGATCAAGTTGACGGGCCCGGCCGACGGCGCGACGCCGGAGCGGGCCGGCGCGTGCTGATGGTGGGCTGGACATGATCTCGGTGTTACTGGTGGACGATCACCCGGTGGTGATCGAGGGGCTGCGGAAGCTGCTTGCCGCGGCGGGCGACATCTCGGTGACGGGCGAG
>CADCWH010000033.1 GCA_902806395.1 uncultured Thermomicrobiales bacterium
AGACGCCATACGAGGCGGCCAGCGAGTCGATGCTGAAGCGGGACGTCAACGCCGCGCTGGATACTCTCACCGCGCGCGAGAAGCTGGTGCTCCAGTTGCGCTTCGGTCTTGGTGCCGGCCACCAGCACACCTTGGCCGAGGTCGGCGAGCAGCTCCAGATCAGCCGGGAGCGCGTCCGCCAGATCGAGAACGAGGCCCTACAGAAGCTGCGCCGCCTCGACGGCGAGCGCCTCTTCGCCTACCACCAGGAGCTGTAGGCTCGAGGCTGTCGAGTACGGACCAGAGGAGTGCATGGGACGGGGGTAGCCATAGGGCTACCCCCGTTTCGTTGTGCCGGGTGTGCGGAGCCGGTTGACCAACGACGAGAGATGAGGGCGTGTCGTCATTTGGCGGATTCGCGGGTCGGGCTGGAGTCGCTCCGTGATGCGGCCGACTCGGGCTAACAAGCCCGATGGCTACCTTCTCGGCTCATACCGCATCGCCACCGCCCCCGAGTCGAACTCCAGCCGGCTCACGAGCTTCAAGTCGACATGCTTTGAGAGCCCCGCGAACAACGTCGGCCCGTGGCCCGCTAGCCGAGGCTGCACCACGACTTCGTACTCGTCGATCAATCCCAACTCCGCCAACGCCAGCGGGAGCGTCACGCCTCCCACCAACAGTCCCTTACCCGACTCCCGCTTGAGCTGCTGAACGGCGCTCTCTAGATCCCCGCGCACGAGCTCCGCGTTCCAATCGACCCGGTTTAGGGTGCTCGACACGACGTACTTCTTGGCCGCGTCGATCGTCCGGGCGAAGGGCTCCATCCAAGCGTCCATCCAATCGGGTTTCACTCCCGTCCGCGCCGCCGGCCGCCACGCCGCCTCCATCATCTCGTAGGTCACCCGGCCAAGGAGGAGGGCGTCGGCCTGCGCGATGCTCTCGGCCGCGTGAAGATGCACGTCTTCGTCCGGGGACACCGCACGATGATCGCAGCACCCGTCCAATGTGACGTTGATGGAATACCGGAGGGGTCGCATTGCGTGAGCGTATCACGATCACGTTGGGAGTGGACGTCTTTTCACAGGTGGTTACGGTCGACTCGTCGTACCGGACGGGCCGGACCGGACCAACCAACAGTGGACGATCATCGAGCCATTGTTCACAGAGTAGCGGCGGCCTGACGGCGGCGGCCGCCCGTGGCGCGACGCGCGTGCCGTAACCGCGGAAGCGAGATTTGGGGAGCGCCGGTCGGGACCCGAGCGATGACGAGTCGACCGGGTCGCCCCACCAATCGTGCGATCATCGCCGGACCTGGTTCGACAGCTACGGGAGATTCGCCGATGCGCGCATTACGATCGCTGGCCCTGCTCGTCGCCCTGGCCGTCGGCGGCGTCGCCATGGTGGCCGCGAATGCGACGGACGCACCTGGCGGGGAAGACATCGCCTGCCCCGTCCGCTCCGCCACGGTCGTGCTGGACCCTGGCCACGGCGGCGAGGACTCCGGTGCCGTCAACGGTGCCCTACGCGAGAGTGACCTGACCCTCGACATCGCGAACCGGACGGCCGCCCTGCTGCGGGACGCGGGGCACACCGTCGCGCTGACCCGCGACGACGACATCTTCCTGACCAACAGCGAGCGGGGGTGGGTCGCCAATGCCTGCCGGGCGACGGTCTTCGTCTCGATCCACCTCAACAGCTTCCCGGAGCCCGAACCGAACTACGTCATGACCTTCTGGGGCATCGACCCCAAGGACATCGCCTTCACCCAGCATATGATCGCTGCCCTCCATCCCGCCCTGGACAGTGCGGGGACCGGCCTCGGCAATGGCGGCACCGACCAGTTCGAGACCGGCTCCCTGCTGCGGGCGACGATGCCCGGCACCCTGGTCGAGACGGTCTTCCTCTCCAACCTGGCCGAAGCCGCACTGCTCGGCGACGGTACCGGCAGGCGGCAGCAGCAGATCGCCGAGGCGGTCGCGGCGGGGATCATCACCTGGTTGGAGTGACGACCGGGGTCGATCCCTGGCCGTCAGGGCGGGCTAGCTGCCATCCGGCGCAGGAGTCGTTAGGGCATCGCCCGAAGGGCGAGCGCTAGACCACACCGGCGCCCACCGTGTGTTTCTGCTGTGGCTCGTGGCGATGTTCGGGATGGTTACAACAGCCACCCGATGGACACCGCCGCTGCCGACTCGACGCTACGCCCGAGAACTGAACAGGATGTTCCACTCCACCAGGCGGGACTCGGCGAGGGCGCCGTCCTGGCTGTAGGGGTCGTTCTCCAGCAGGGAGCGAGCTTCGGCCTCATCGGCGGCCCGGTAGACGATCGCGGCTCCCGAGTCGTCGGTGAACGGGCCGGACTCGTGCAACTTCCCCGTGTCGAGCAGGTGCTGGAGGTATTCCCGGTGTCGCGGTCGCGCCGTGTCCCGGATCGCCCGGTCGCCATAGGTGATGATCGCCATGAACGTCGGCATCTGGTTGTTCGTCCCTTCACTGTCACCGGTCAGATGATCTGGCGGCGATCTCCCGAGGTTATCGTCGGGTTGACGGGGTGGTGCCGGCACGGGGTCGCGATCGCGCTGACCGCCCGTTTGCTCCCTTGCCCCCCGGCGACCGCTGCCGTAGTCTATCGTCATCCCCCGCATCCGAACGCGCCCCGTCCCCGAGGCAGCCGCTGACGCTGATCGCACCACGGCGCGACCCGCGCTCGGGGCGACGACCCCATCGAGGGAGTGACCCGGTGACGAGCGACGACACCTCGACCGCGACGATCATCGATCCAGTCGGGGACACCGACGGGCGACCGGAGCAGGGCGAAGCCCCATCGCCGGTCACCGACCTCCCCTCGTCCGCCTCGCTCGTTCCCCTCCGGCGCCAGTATCTCCAGGTCAAAGCGCAGCATCCGGATGCGCTGCTCTTCTTCAGGCTGGGAGATTTCTACGAGACCTTCGACACCGATGCCGAGGTGGCGGCGCGGGTCCTCGACATCACGCTGACCTCGCGGGAGATGGGGAAGGGGGTCCGGGTGCCGATGGCCGGCATCCCGCACCACGCCGCCGAGGGGCACGTCGTCCGCCTGATCGCCGCCGGGTACAAGGTCGCGATCTGCGAGCAGGTCGGGGCGGTCACCAAGGGGAAGGGGTTGGTCGACCGGGAAGTGACCCGCATAGTGACCCCGGGCACCGTGGTCGAGCCCGCCATGCTCGACGCCCGGGCCAACAATTACATCGGCGCGGTGGTGATCGAGGGCAAGCGGGCCGGGATCGCCCACGCCGACATCTCCACCGGCGAGTTCGCGACGGTCGAGTTGTCCGGGGAGAGCCCGGAAGACCTCCTCCTGGCGGTCGGACGCGAACTGCTCCGCCTCCAGCCGGCCGAGTTGATCCTGCCGGAGGGGCAAGCCGCCGGGTCGGCCCTGCCGGCCGAGGCGTGGTTGCCATCGGACGCGGCCCTCGGCACCGTGGATGCCTGGCGCTGGCGCCTGGACCGGGCGGAGGAGTCCCTGCTGGGGCACTTCGCCGTCGAATCGCTGGACGGTTTCGGCTGCGCCAATCAGCCCCTCGCCATCCGCGCCGCCGGGGGCCTCCTCCAATACCTCGCCGGCACCCAGCGGTCGGGCCTCCAGCAGATCACCGGCCTGGTCACCTACGCGGGTGACGGCTACATGACCCTCGACGCCCAGACCCGCCGCAACCTCGAACTCACCGAGAGCGCCCGGGGGGAACGGCGCCATAGCCTGCTGGCCGTCCTCGACCAGACCCGGACCCCAATGGGTGGCCGCCTGCTACGCCGCTGGGTGAACCAGCCCCTCCTCGACCTCGACACCCTGCGCGAGCGCCAGGACGGCATCGCCCGGTTCCACGCCGACGCCGTCGCCCGCTCTGAGGTCCGTCGCGTCCTGTCCGCCGTCGGCGACATCGAGCGGCTGGTCAACCGCGCGATCACCGGCATCGCCGGGCCCCGCGACCTGCTCACCCTGCGCGACGCCCTGGCCGCCCTGCCCGGCTTGCCGGACTGGTTGGCCGAGACGCCCGGCTTGGCCCCGATCCCCGATTGTGGCGAGGTACGGACCCTGCTCGACCTGGCGATCGACGACGATGCCCCCGCGACGCTCGGCAAGGGCACCGCGCTGCGGCCCGGCTTCGCGGCCGACCTCGACGGCCACAGGACCCGGGCCCGCGAGGCCCGCGACTGGATCGCCGGCCTGGAGCGGACCGAGCGGGAGCGCACTGGCATCCGTTCCCTCAAAGTCGGCTACAACAAGGTCTTTGGCTACTACCTCGAAGTCACGACCGCCGCCCTGGCCACCGCCGAGCGGGAACGGATGACCCGGCCGGATGGCGTCGATCAGGGGCCGGTCCTCCCGGCCGACTACATCCCCAAGCAGTCACTTGCCAACGGCACCCGCTATTTCACTCCCCAGCTGAAGGAGTACGAGACGGTCGTCCTGACCGCGCAGGAGACGCTGGCCGAGATGGAGGCCGACGCCTTCCGTCGCGTCGTCGGCCAGGTGGCCGCCAGCGGGACGAAGCTACTCGCCGCGGCCCGGGCGGTCGCCACCCTCGACGTGATCAGTGGCTTGGCCGAGGTCGCCGTCCTGCGCGGCTACGTCCGGCCGGAACTCCACGACGGGACTGGCCTGGTGATCGAGGGCGGGCGGCACCCGGTCCTGGAGGTGGTCCTCGGCGACGGCCGATTCGTCCCCAACGATGCCCACCTCGACGCCGCCGGGGACATCGGCCCCCGGATCGCCATCCTGACCGGGCCGAACATGGCCGGCAAGAGCAGTTGGTTGCGCCAGGTCGCCCTGATCACCCTGCTGGCCCAGGTGGGGTCCTACGTCCCGGCGGACCGGGCCCGGATCGGGCTGGTCGACCGGATCTTCACCCGGATCGGGGCCCAGGACGACATCGCCACCGGCCAGAGCACCTTCATGGTCGAGATGCTGGAGACGGCCAACATCCTCAACCACGCCACCGGTCGCTCGCTGGTGGTGCTGGACGAGATCGGCCGCGGCACCAGTACCTACGACGGCCTGGCGATAGCCCGGGCGATCGTGGAGCACATCCACAACGCCCCCCGCCTCGGCTGCCGGACCGTCTTCGCCACCCACTACCACGAACTGACGGAACTGGAGCACGTCCTGCCCCGGGTCCGGACCTACCGGATGGATGTCTTAGAGGAGGGGGAGCAGATCGTCTTCCTGCGTCACGTCGTGGCCGGGGCCGCGGACCGCTCCTATGGCGTCCACGTCGCTCGCATCGCCGGCATCCCCCGCCCGGTCGTCCGCCGCGCCCAGGAGATCCTCGACGACCTCGAATCCGGTCAGCGGGGACCCGGCGAAGCCGCCCACCGCCGGTCCGCGATGCGCGACCCCGGTCCGGCCGCACCGGCGGCCAGTTCCTTCCAACTCACCTTCTTCGGTCAGCCCGACCCAGCGATGGACGCCCTCCGCGCCCTCGACGTCGAAGGCATGTCGCCGTTGGAGGCCCTCACCAAGCTCTACGAGCTGCAGCGCCTGGTCCGCGATGCGGCGGGATGACCTCGGCCGCCCGGTACCGCGTGCTACCCACGCCCCCGTTTCCCTAGTTCACCAGTTCGCGCCACGCTGACTGCTCCCGACACCAACGATCGCCATGGAAAACCATCTCGTAGGGGCGCCGCTCGCTGCGCCCGTTGCCCCCGACGTGCGTTCGATCGTCGCACGTACCTCCCAGGCGAGGGCACGGCAAGCGGCGCCCCTACGAGGCCATGTGCCCAACGGCCTCTTTCCCGCCATCGATACGACGCCGATGTGCCGAGATAGCACCCCCATGTTGACCGCTAGGTGATCGACAAACCCTTCTTCAGTCCCTATCGTCATATGCAAGCGGTCACCGGCGGCGGGCGGGCGGGTCGGCCAACGCCCCGTGGGCAGGCAGAGA
>CADCWH010000034.1 GCA_902806395.1 uncultured Thermomicrobiales bacterium
ACGGCTCGGTTGCAGCAAAGGATCACTGACACCCCGCGGGTGGCGTAAGCGCCATCCGCGGTCCCAGACCGCCCCAGATCGGGATGGCCTCAGAACCGCCAATCATCCGCCACCAACCGGACTATCCCAACGCTCGTCGGTCCCTGGCAGCCATTCTTCGGTGAAGTGGGGTCGGGGTCCGCCGTCGACGCCCGATCGGTCCACCCTGGCGTCATCGAGCGTGACGGTGCCAGCGTGCTCCCCGTCGCCTTTACCGCGGGTTCGTCTGACCATGCCCTCGGTGTCGTCGCACTTCCCCGGACAGGGTCACGACCGGCCGTCCCCCTACCGCATCCGACGCCGCATCTGCCATCCCAGCAGGGCATAGGCAAGTGCTCCCCAGGCGATGATCACCGCGAACCCGATGGGCACCCCCCCGAACAACGGCGCACCCTGGCTCGCGTTCAACGCGATCCGCATTGCCTGGGATGCCGGTAGCCCCAGCAGGAGGGCGTCGGCCCAGTTCGGGGCGGGCAGGCCGACGAAGAACACTGGCCCGATGATCGGGATCAGCAAGATGCCCGACCAGGTGTTGATCTGGTTCGCGTTCCGGAACACGCCACCGACGAACAATCCGAATCCCGTCAGCGTCACCGTCAGCGCGAGCAATGCCCCGACATAGAGGAGGGGTTCGGCCGGATATAACCCCGTCAGCACCGTCAGCGACCCGGCCCCAAGAGCGGCGTAGACCAGGCCGACCAGTGCCTTGGCGATGATGATGTCGGCGGGGGAGGCGATCAGGACCAGCGCCTCGTAGGTCCTCTTCTCCGTCTCTTCAGCCAGGATCACCGGCAACGCCAGCACCGTCACCATCGCGATCACGAACAGCAGCGAGGCCATGACGCTGAACCGTTGGAACCCCAACTGGCCCAGGATATCGGCCGAGTCCGCGATCGCCTCCCCCGGCGACTCCACCTCGACCACGGCCGGCGACACTTGCCCGGCCATAGTGCGTAGGGCCGGGCCGACCGCCTGGATCAAAACCGTGGCGTCGAAGTTCGGCTCGTCCGGTTGGACCAGCGTCAGCGTGGGCCGGTCACCGGCAAGGAGCGCCGCATCGAATCCCGCCGGGACCACCAGTCCGATCTCCTGCTCCTCGGCTCGCACTGCCCCAGTCACCGATTCCGGGTCGTCCGCGTCGACGAAGGTCAGCGTGACGCTCTCGGTCGTCACCTCCCGCAGGGCCTCTGGCAGCCCCGAGGGTTCGGCGGCGAAGTAGGCCACCGTCACCGAGGGCTGCCCGGGATCCTGGTCGCTGAACGACACGTTGTAGAACAGCCCAAGACCGAGCGGCACCACCACCGCGACCAGCACCCGCGCGTCCCGGATGGCGTCGATGAGATCCTTCATGAAGATCGTCGTGATCAGCCGCCGGTGCACGGTCGCGCTCCTCCGCGGAGAGTGGGGGACGGACGATGGGTCTGGCGGGTGACGTCAGACGGGGCGTCTCCGACCTTCGACCAGATCCCCTCGCCGCGGCGGGGGCATCGTGGAGCCGGCGAGTCACCAGGGGCGGGGAGGAGAGAGGCTACCGCGTTGGCAGGTCCCAGGGTCGAACGGCGCTTCCCCGTCACAGGCTCCGCCCGGCCAGGGCGACGAAGACGTCCTCCAGGCTGCCCTCGCGGGAGTGAACCGTCAGTACCTGGTCGTCACGCATCCAGCCCGAGACCCTAGCTGCGTCGTCCGGATCGTCGAGGCGGATGTCATGCTCCACCCGGTCCCGCAGCAGCACCGTCGCTCGTCGCTCCCCGAAACGCAGCTTCAATTCGCGCGGTTCATCGAGGGCCACGATCTCCCCCCGGCTTAGGAAGGCGACCCGGTGACAGAGCTCGTCGGCCTCGTCCATGTCGTGGGTCGTCAGGAAGACGGTCGTCCCCGCCTCGCTCAGGCTGGACACGAGGGCCCGGAGGTCCCTGGCGGAGGCGGGATCCAATCCCCGGGTCGGCTCGTCCAGGAAGAGCACCCGGGGCCGGTTGACCAGGGCTCGGGCGATGAGCAGCCGCTGCCGCATCCCGGTCGAGTAGGTCTTCACCTTCCGCTTCGCCACCCCGGCCAGATCGACCTGCTCCAGGAGGGCATCGACCCGAGACGTGTGCTCCCCATAGAGGCGCGCGAAGATGCGAAGGTTCTCCCGACCCGAAAAACGCTCGTAGAGGTTCTGCTCCTCGAAGACGAGGTTCACCAGCGGCTTGATTCGCTCCATCTCGGTGGCAACGTCGAACCCCTGCACGGTCGCCGACCCGGACGTCGGCTTCGCCCGGCCCGTCAGCACTCGGATCGTGGTCGTCTTGCCCGCGCCGTTGTGGCCGAGCAGGCCAAACACCTCGCCCTGGCCCACCGTGAAGCTGATCCCCCGGACCGCCCGCACAGCACCATAGTCCTTGACCAGATTACGGACCTCGATCGCCGGTGCCATGCCCCCATCGCTCACCATCGCCCGGGACGTCCCCCTCACCGGCATCGTCGGCCCGGTCCCCGGCGCTACACCGGCCACCATGTTCGTCTCCCTATGGTACGTGGCTTGCACCGTGGCCGCCGATAGCCCACCCGTCCCACCCCGGTTCCGGCCAACGACGGCCCGCCTGGCGAGACATGACCGGCGAACCGCCAGCCGTCGACGGGACGGGCGTCGGCCAGCGACCGATAACCCGGAGGAAACCCGATGTCCGACGATCTGGCCCACCGCTTCATCGACGCCCTCTGGGCCCTGGAGGGATCGAACGACCTCGAGGGCATCGTCGAGACCTACGCCGACGACTGCATCGTCGGCAACGTCGTCTCCCCCCGACGCTTTGAGGGCAAGGCAGGCGCGCGCGACTTCTGGTCGGTGTACCGCTCCACCTTGGGCGAGGTCCGTTCCGAGTTCCACAACGTGATCATCAGCGACGACCGGGCCGCTCTGGAGTGGACCACCAAGGGCACCGGCCCGGATGGTCAGGCAATCGACTACGACGGCGTCAGTATCCTGGAGATGGACGGCGGCAAGATCACCCGCTTCTGGGCCTACTTCGACCCGTCGAAACTCGGTCACGAACTCCAGCGCTAGCCACCGGAAGACCTGTCGCTTCCCGACCCGCGACAGCCGTCGCGGCGTGACCCACGTCGGGCTCCTGTGCTATGGTCAGGGGACAATCCCGTCCTGATGCCGTCGGTCCGAACTGTTGGTAGGAATCTCCGGTGACAGACGCCCAGAGGCGGCCGCGGCCCATCACGCCGCGCGTCGGCACCGTAGAGTGGCTCGCGATGGTCGGCACGTCCATCGTCCTCCTCGCCGCGACCCTCTTTGCCTTGTTGCTGCTGACCGCCGGGGCACGCGGGCTGATCGACGGCGAGGGTAACGACGCGGACCCGACCGGGTTCACTGCCCAGGTCACCGACCTTGTCCCCCCGACCCAAGACCCACAGGCCGGCATCGTGCCCACCGACCCGCCGGCCGGGGTCGTCGCGACCCCCTCGGTGTCCGTCGAGGACCCGTCCCTGACGGTCTGCCTGGATGTCGGCCACGGCGGCATCGACCTCGGAAACGCCCCCCTCAACTCCGCGGGCACCGAAGTCCTCGTGATGGAAAAGGAACTCCTCCTACCTATCGCCCTAGAGGTCGAAAGCCGACTCCGGACCGAAGGTTTCAATGTGGCGATGACCCGGCGCGATGACCGGGCGCTCGTCGAGGACTTCCGGGACGTCAACGGCGATGGGATCACCGGTGATGACAATGACGGCGACGGCGTGCTGTCCAAGGGAGATACGGTCAACAATCTGGACGAATTGCAGGCTCGAGTCCTCGCCTGCAATGATGCCGGGGCCGACCTCCTGGTCTCGATGCACTTCAACGGGTCCGAGAATCCCGCATTGGCGGGATACGAGTCCTGGTGGGCTGCCGGTCGTCTCGACAGCGACCGGAGCGCGGCATTCGCCCAGATCGTCACTGACGCGCTCGGTGAGCGGTTCACCGCCGCCGGGTTCGAGACAACCTTCCGCGGTTCCTTCGACGACCAGGAATTCGATGACGCCGAGCCCGAGCCGGGTGACTTCCAGCACTACGTGATGCTCAGCCCCGACGTGCCCGAGCGGAACTTCGTTGGCAGCACGATGCCGGGTGCGATCATCGAGACCCTCTTCCTCTCGAATGAGGACGACCGCGCCTTCGTGCTCAGCGAAGTCGGTCAGGAAGCGATCGTCGCGGCCTACGTCGATGCGATCGTCGCCTACTTCGCGGCATATCCCGAGCCGGTCGACAACGGTTCACTCCCGCCCGACAGCCCCGACCGCGCTACCACCAACCCGATCGCCGGCCCCCCAGCCACCGTGGTCGACGTTGCCGCGGTACCCGGCACCGACCAGGGGGCCGTCACCCCCCAGCGCCCCGTGGCCACCGCCCGGCCCGCCCCGCCGCCCGACCAGGCCACCGGTGCGAGCCTTCTCACCTACTCGGGCGCCAGCGGCCGACGCGAGGTGGCCCTTACCTTCGACGCCGGTCAGGACCGTGGCTTCACTGCGGAGATCCTCGATTACTTGGCGGGAGAGGCCATCGACGTCAGCTTCGGGATCACCGGCCAGTGGGCCGAGGCTAACCAGGACCTCGTGGTCCGGATGGTCGAGGAAGGTCACCAGATCTTCAACCACACCTATTCTCACCGCTCATTCACCGGTGTCTCCACCCCCTGGGAACCAGAGTCCCTCGCGACCTGGGAACGGATCGAGGAGGTCGAGCGAACACACCAAATCGTCGCCGACCTGACCGGTGGCTACGACATGCGGCCGTATTTCCGCCCGCCCTACGGTGACTATGGCCCGCAGTCCCTGGCCGACCTAGCGACCATCGGCTATTACCAGACCATCATGTGGACGGTCGATTCGTTCGGCTGGAAGGGGTGGACCGCTGCCGAGATCGCCCAGCACTGCATCACGAAGGCCGAGCCCGGCGGCATCCTGCTGTTCCACGTCGGGAATCGTAGCGCCGACTTCGAGGCCCTGCCCGCCATCGTCGAGGGCCTCCGCGACGATGGCTACGCCATGGTCACGGTGGAGCAATTGCTCCAGCCGTAACGGCCCCGCCGCGCCGGTGGCCGGTCTCCCGTCGTTCGGGGGCGAGGTTCTCGTTCCCAGGTTGCCTTGGGACACGGGCCGAGCCAGTCGTCCACCGACCACCGCGCCACCGTAGGTGTGCGTCGTGTGGCCAGTGATGTAGGACCTGTCGTCCCGGAGCCGGGAAGATGTCGGTCCGGAAGTTCCACTCCAACTGTTAGCGGTGATGTCCTCAGTCCTCCCCTGCGGATTCTGCCCAGCGGCGTTGTTGGTCAGGACATCCAGTCGCCCCAAGTCCACGACTACCCCGTTCACCACGGACTGGCAGAACGTCTCGTCTCCGATGTCACCGGCGACCTCGACGCACCTTCTCCCTTCGGCCCCGACCAGTTGCCTCGCGCTGGTCGCGTCGTCGGTGCTCCTCCCAGATAGGCGATCACCACATCGGCATCCCACGCCGGCGCCGTGTCAGGTGCCCACCGTCCCCGTCTCCCCCAGCACCGACTCAGTTGTCCTGGCTCCATCCTTCCTACTGCCCACTGCCGCTCGTGCACCGATGCCCACCCCGGGGCGGCCGCGATCGTCCTGCCGACCACGGCACAGATCGCCATGCTCGACGGGACCGGCCATTTCCGGTAGCCTGTCTCCAGCGACGCCCGTCAGTGACGGGCCTTGGGAGCGGCCGACCGCCCGGTGCGGGCCGACGCGGGATGGGGGAGGGGAAATGGGACGAGAACCCGCCGGCTGGACACTGTGGGCGATCTCGCTGGGGTCGGTCCTAGCGGTGTTTGGGGTGGTAGTCTGGGCCATGGGCCGGGCCTACACGGAGACGCGCAGCCTGGAGGACAACCTCGGCTCGGCCCTGATGATCGGTGGCACCCTGGCCCTCATCGTCGGCGGCGTCGCCTTCTTCCGGGCCAGCCACGACGAGGCCGACTAACCAGCCTCGGGGATCCAACCCGTGAGGACA
>CADCWH010000035.1 GCA_902806395.1 uncultured Thermomicrobiales bacterium
CCGCACGCGATCGACGGCATGTACCTCTTCTTCGACGTCGAGTAGGATGGGAACGGGACCACGCCCCCGTCACGATCACGGCCGTCTGGCGGCACCCGGTGCGCGGTTCTCACGGAACCGTGCCCGGGGCGTCGCCCGCCCAGGGCAATAGCATGGCGATCCCAGCGACGCACCGAGCTCCCCTCCCCCGGGTCCTGGCTTGGCCAGTGACGAACTGGCCAGCCGCCGTCTGGCTGCTCGCCGCCGTCGTGATCGCGATCGTCCAGGCGAAGATGGCGCCGGAGAGCTTTCGCCAGGCGCGAGACCTGTCAGACATCCCGGCAAGCGACCAGGCCGAAATGCGCCGCGCCCTCGCCGGCCTGGGCCTCACGCCAGACATCCTCGCCTGGTTCAACGCCTTCACGATGTTCTCAAGTGGGGTGGTCCACTTGGCGATCGGCTGGTTGCTGATCCGTCGCGCCCGGCCGACCGGGTTCACGTCCGTCCTGGCCTTCGTGTTCCTGGCCCTGAGCAGCGCGTCCTATCCCCCGACGATCGATGACTTCCTGCCTGGCCAGCCGGTCGCCCAGACGATCGCTCGTCTGACGACGGTCGTCGCCATCGGTGGGTTCTTCACCCTGCCATTCGTCTTCCCGGATGGCCGCTTCGTCCCCCGCTGGACAGTCGTTTGGGGCGTCTACAACGTTGGGTCGGTGATCATCTTCGCGTTCCTGCCTGATGCGCTGCCGGATGGTGAGGGGTGGGCCGTCGCCGAAGTGATCTCGACCGTGCTGATGGTGCTGTCCCTCGTCTTTTCGGTCGTCTACCGATACCGGAAGGTCTCCACCCCCGAACAGCGACGGCAGACCCGGTGGGTCGCGTTGGGATTGGTCGTCGCCCTACCGGGCTTCTTCGCCGGCGACGCGATGATGCGCAACATCGACGCGTCGCCGCTGGGGATCGCCTGCCTGTTCGGCTTTCTCATCATCATGCCGATCGCGACCACCGTGCCGACGCTCGCGATCGGTATCGCCATCCTCAACTACCGCCTCTTCGACATCGACGTGATCCTGAACCGGACCCTCGTCTGGCTCGTGCTGACGGGTGTGGTCATCGGGACATACATCGGCGTGGTGATCGGCATCGGCGGCCTGATCGGCTCGCGGGGCAGCCTCCTCCTGTCCCTGGTGGCGACCGGCCTCGTCGCGGTCGGCTTCCAGCCGCTCCGCCTGCGGGTCCAGCGCCTGGCCGACCGGTTCCTGTTCGGGGATCGGGATGACCCCTACGCGGTCCTCGCCCGCCTCGGCCACCACATCGAGGACTCCCTCGGCCCGGCCGACCTCCTGCCCGCCATCGTCCGCACCACGGCCGAGATGCTCCGCCTCCCCTATGCGGCGCTGTTCCTGGAACGGGGCGGAGACCCCGAGTTGGTCGCCGCCTCGGGCATCGCTCCCACGTCCGCATCCACCGTCCGCCTGCCCCTGGTCTACCAGGGCCAGGCCGTCGGGACATTGGAGGTGGCCAATCGCGCCCCCGGCGAGGTGTTCGGGCAGGCCGACCGGCGCCTGCTGGAGGACCTGGCCCGCCAGGTCGGGGTGGCGGCCAGGACCGTCAGCCTGGCCGACGACCTGCAACGGTCCCGCGAGCGGATCGTCACCAGCCGCGAGGAGGAGCGCCGACGCCTGCGGCGGGACTTGCACGACGGTTTGGGGGCTCAACTCGCCGCCCTCGTCATGCAGGCCGGGATCGCCCAGCGCCTCGTCCGCACCGATCACGACGCGGCCGAACGGGAGATCACCGACCTTCGCGAAGAACTCCGAGCCGCGATCACCGAGGTTCGCCGCCTGGTCCTCGGCCTCCGGCCCCCGTCCCTGGACGAACTGGGGCTCGCCGGGGCCCTCGGGGCCCGCCTCGAACGGCTCGACCGTGGCGACGGCACGGATGCGGCCGCGCCCCGGGTCCACTTCGTGGCGGACGAACCGCTGACCCCCCTGAGCGCCGCCGCCGAGGTCGCCGCCTACCGCATCGTCGAGGAGGCGGTGACCAACGCCGTCAAGCACGCCGCGGCCAGGACGATATCGGTCAGTCTCCGGTGCGGGATGGGTGCCATCATCATCGCGGTCAGCGACGACGGGATTGGCATCGCCCCGACGGCCGACGGCACTGGGATCGGCCTCCACTCCATCCGAGAGCGGGCCACCGAGCTGGGCGGGACGTGCGCCATCGGTGCCGGACCGGACGGCCGGGGGACGTTGGTCCGGGTCACGTTGCCGGCCGCACCGGCAGCGGGAGGGGGAGACCCATGACACCACTCCGCATCCTGATCGTCGAGGACCATCCCCTCTTCCGGAAGGGGCTGCGGACGCTGCTCTCGGGCGTCGATGGCTTCGAGGTCGCCGGCGAGGCGGGCGACGGCGAGGCGGGTGTCACCGCCGCCCACGATCTCCGGCCGGACATCGTCCTGATGGACCTCCAACTCCCCGGTCAGAGCGGCATCAGCGCGATCCGCGAGATCATCGCCGCCAGCCCAACGTCCCGCATCCTCGTCGTGACCCTGTTCGAGGACGACGATTCAGTCTTCGCCGCCCTGCGGGCCGGGGCGCGGGGCTACATCCTGAAAGACACCGACGAGGCGGAGATGATCGGGGCGATCCGATCGGTCGCGGCCGGCCAGTCGCTGTTCAGCGCCGCCGTCGCCGACCGCGTGCTGGGGTTCTTCGCCGCCGTCCGGCCCGAGGCGCCGCGCGTCTTCCCGTCGCTGACCGAACGGGAGCGGGACATCCTCCGCCTGCTGGCCCGGGGTCAGACCAACGCGGCCATCGCCGCCGAACTGCGGCTGAGTCCGAAGACGATCGCGAACAACGTCAGCACCGTCTTCGCCAAACTCCAGGTCGCCGACCGGGCCGGGGCGATCGTCCGCGCCCACGAGGCGGGGTTCTCGGCGTGAGGAGGCAGGCGAGGCTAGGTTCCCGTGGCCGGGACGCGTTCCCCACCGGACAGTGAGTCACGGGGGGCGGTAGCGGGGAGAGGGCGGCTCGGGTTTGGGGCGGCGGCGATCGGTAGGCGGAGGATAAAGGTCGTGCCCTGGCCGGGCTCGCTCTCGACCTCGACCCGACCGCCGTGGGCCTCGACGAGGGACGAGACGATCGCCAAGCCCAGGCCCGTACCTCCCCGGCTCCGCGTCCGGGCCGGGTCCGCCCGCCAGAATCGCTCGAAGACCCGGGATCGGACGTCGGCCGGCATGCCCTCTCCCTCATCCCGGACCCGAACCGTCGCCCCCGACCCCTCCCGGGTGACCGAGACGTGGACCCGGGTCCCGGGCGGGGTGTGGACGCGGGCGTTGGTCAGCAGGTTGTCGATCACCTGCCGTAGGCGGGGCCGATCCCCCAGGAGCGTGACGCCGGGCATCACCCTGACGTCGACCGGCCGGTCCGGGGACACGACGCGGAAGGCGTCGACCGCTTCCTCCACCAACTGGCCGAGGTCGACCGGCGTCCGCTCCAGGGCTCGCTGCTCGTCTAGGCGGGCCAGGAGGAGGAGGTCATCGACCAGGCGAGCCATCCGCGCACCCTCCCCCTCGATCCGTCCCATCGCGTTGCCGATGGCCACCTCGTCCGGCAGGGCCCCCTGCCGGTACAGCTCGGCGTATCCGCGCAGTGAGGTCAGGGGAGTCCGCAACTCATGCGCGGCATCCGAGACGAAGCGGCGCAAGCGGTCCTCGCTGGCGGCCCGGGCCCGGACCGCCCGCTCGATCTGGTTCAGCATGTCGTTGAGGGCTTGGCCGAGGCGACCCAGCTCGGTGTGGGCATTGGCGTGCGGTACCCTCCGCCCCATGTCACCCGCGGCGATCCTGGCCGCCGTGTCCACCATCTGGTCTACCGGCCGCAGCCCGGCCCGGATCAGCCAGGCGCTGGCCAGCGTCGCCACCGCCAGGCCGATCATCCCGACCAGGAGCAACGTCTTCACCAGGCGCTCGATCGTCGCCTCGACCTGGGTCAGGGGGGCGGCGGTCACGTAGACGACGCCGTTCTGACCTCGCTCGACCAACGTCCTGTAGGCGGTCGTGCCGTCGGCCGAGCGGACCGTGACGATCCGGCCAACGATCTGGGCCAGCCGATCACCGGTGATGGCCGGGATCTCGGGCGCGGGGTCCGGGTCATCGAGGTACCCACTGGGCTGCGCCGCGACTTGGACCCCGAGGGCCGTGTAGATGAACCGAGCCACCGGTTGCTTCACGTAGCCGACGGATGGGTCGGCCCGGTCGCCGGTGTCGTCGGCCACGACCGTCCCGGCCCTGTCCAGCGACGGCCGCCAATCCACGCCGTCCGATCCCCGAGGGCCGCCCTGACCCGTTCCCAGCCCACCTCTACCGCCCGCTGACGACTCTCCCTTGTCACTCTCCGACATGGCCCAGGCCCGGCTCGCGGCCGAGCGGACCTCCTGATCGATGTCATCGACCATGGTGGCTCGGGTGCTGCGGATCAGGACGGTCCCGAGCACGGCGAGGCAGAGCGTCAGCACCAACGCCATCGCCAGCGTCAACCGTGCCTGGATACTCACCGCGCCCGCTCCGTCCGCCTAGTCGTGTCGTGCCTCTGGTCGATCGTCCGGCGCCTCCCGCGGGCCGGGCGGCGCCCCACCCGACCGCGTCATGTCCCCCTTCCGGTCCAGTGACGGGAGGTCGGCCGCAGTGGTCCGGCCGTCACCGCCGGTCCCGACCAACCTTCGCCGTCATGGGGTCGGCGACGTCCCCGGGTCGGCGGTCCGCAGGGCATACCCAAACCCGCGCACCGTGCGGATCAGGTTCCCGTCCCGGTCCGCCAGCTTCCGCCGCAGGTAGCTGACGTAGGTCTCGACGGCGGCCGGGTCACCCACGAACTCGTAGTCCCAGACATGGTCGAGGATCTGGGCCTTGGAGAGGACCCGGTCGTGGTTCATCATGAAGTATCGCAGCAGCCGGTACTCGGTCGGCGAAAGGGAGACCTCGTCGCTGCCCCGCCAGACCCGGTGGGCGTCCTCGTCGAGGACCAGGTCGCCGTGGGTCAGGCGGTTGTTTGCCGCCTCGGGCGTCCGCGTCCGACGCAGCACCGCCTCGATCCGCAACAGTAATTCCTCCAGGCTGAACGGCTTGGTGACGTAATCGTCACCCCCACCGGAGAACCCGGCCCGCAGGTCGGCCGGGTCGTCCCGCGCGGTGAGGAAGATCACCGGGACCTGACTGCCGTCCACCCGCAGTTTGCGGCAGATCGCGAACCCGTCTAGGTCGGGCAGGTTCACGTCCAGCACGATCAGGTCGTAGGCGCCCCGCCTCGCCTCGGCCAAGGCCTTGAGGCCGGTCCCGACGGCCTCGACGGTGAAGCCCGCGAACCGCAGGGCGGTGGTCACCAGTTCGCGGATGGGGTCCTCGTCCTCGACCACCAGGATGGTCTGGTCCCGGGGAGCGTGGCCGGCGAAGGCGTTCACGGCGGGGTCGTCCTCCTCGCTGGATCTCGTCTGGATCTCGACATCGGGTTCATGCTCCTCTCCGCGGACACGGACCCGGCCGGTGGTGGGGCCAGCCCCTGTCCCACCTTGCCCAACATTGCCCATCGGGCCGGTCCCGGGCGCAGGCAGTTCACGGCGTCGCCGTCGGGCTTGGTGGGGTCGTGCCGGCGGTGACGGCGGGCGGCTCGGTCGGGGCGTCACCGAAGCCGGGGATCCCGGCGAACGGCGTGATCTGGTCGACCACCCGGGTCGGGTCGGTCTGCCAGGGCAGGTCTCCCGCGACACCGGCCAGGTAGACCCCGAACCCGCCGATCGCCAGCACCAGGACCAGGCCGATCGCGACCAGTCCCCGGAGCCACGGCCGCGACCGGCGGGGTGATGACGACGGCGTCCTCGTCTGCATCGGGAGCCTCCTCACGACTGATGGCCGGCGGAGGGGCGGGGTCGCTGTCCCGACCCCACCCGTCTCGCGGCGATTCGGACTAGGACCCGGCGATTCGGGCCACGAGGTCCACTTCCAACCGGACCGTCTCGTCGAGTGAGACGACCGGGCCGACCGTCGGCGGCACGATGGCGAAGTCTGGCATCTCGAAGGTCGTGTAGGCCGACCCCCGGATGTCGTCGCCGTCCCGGGTCACCGTCGCCTCCCAGGCCACCCGATTGGTGACGCCGTGGAGGGTGAGGTTGCCGATCAGGAGGAAGGTCGTCTCGGCCTCGGCATCATCCGGCAACTCCCCTTCCAACCCCTCGACCCCGGTGAGGATGAACGTTGCCAGCGGGAACTGCTCGGTCTGCAGGGTGTTGCCATAGAGATAGTTGTCACGCCGGGCGCTGTCGCTGGTCAGGGTCCGCATGTCCACGTCGAATCGGGAGCAGGCCATCGGCTGGCCGCCCTCGTCGAACAGGATCTGGCCGATGAAGGCCGAGGTGGTTCCGACCGCTTCGGTCGCCCCGACCGAGGCCAATTCTTCTTGGACCCGATAGCGGACGGCCGACTCCTCGCTGACGATCTCGAACCTCTGGGCAGCCTCGGGTGCCGGGGTAGGAGTCGGTTCGTCGCCCTCGGCCGGCAGGCACGGCGTCTCGGTGGCGGGGGCTTCGATCACCCCGGGTGTCACCTTCGCCGTCACATCCTGCGCCCCGGTCCCCGCCGCCGGGACCAGTGCCGTCGCGGCGATCACGAGGGAGAGCAACGACAAACGGAGGTTCCGCCCGGCGCGGGCGACCGTCGAGGTCGGGCTAGTCGTCGAGCGATAGGTCGGCGAGCACTCGGTCGTCATGGCGTGGGTCTCCTTCTCGGTGCTGGCGGCATGGGTGGGGGGCGGTCGGCCTCCGCCCTCGTGACGTACCGGGTCATGGCGGGCCAAGGGATCGGACGGTCCGGCGCCCGGTGGGGCGTCAGGCGACGACGAAGGTGAAGAACGCGTGTTGGCCATCGTCGGAATCTTCGATATCCATCACTAACGACGGGTCGAAGATGCGGTCCCGATCGTTTTCGGGCTCCTCCGGGAAATAGAGTTGGGTGGTGATCACCGGCTGGTCCGGAGCCTGCACCTTGACATGGATGTGGCGGGTCCGGCCGGGGTACAGGCCGGGGACCATGGTCCCCAGGGTGTACTCGCCGTCCTTGCCGGTGAACTGGTGGCCGCGCAGCCTATACCCGACGTTGTCGTACTGCCCGGCGTCGTCGGCCTGCCAGAACTCGATCAGGGCGTCCGGCACCGGGTCGCATCCGCTGGCGTAGACGTACCCGGTCAGCAGCAGGTGGGTACCCGCCATGTCGTCCTCGACCAGTGAGGTTCGCTCGGGCGAATCCGGGGTGAAGTACGGGCCCTCGGTCTGCTCCAGGGTGGCATCGAGGTCGTCGTCGTCCAGACAATCCGGCGTCGGGGCCAAGGTCGGGGTGCCGTCTGGCGTGGGCGATGCCCCCGGCGTGGCATCGTCATCGGCCTGGGCGGCGACGATCCCGGCCGAGCGGCCACTGAGGACGGCCAGCGCGAGCGGCGCCGGCAGCGCCATCGCCAGTCGTTGGACTTGCCGCCTGGTCAGGCGGGTCTGAGCGAGGTGCTCGATCTGCTCCATGTCGGTCTCCCTTCGATGATCTGATCCTGCCGGTCTCCGGCAAGTGTCCGCTCTCTACCGGTCTCCGGCCCGTGCCGTCCGGAGTCCCGTTTCCAATGTCCCCACTCGGCCGGTCCCAGGCGCCCCGTCACCCGTCATATTCATTGTCTGGGGTGACGCCCCGGTGGGGGCCGGGGTCACGTGTCCGCCACGGTGGGGTCCGTCCGGCCGACCACCAACATCATGGCGGCCCCACCTGCGATCGGGCTGGCAGCATCCTGGGAGTTTCCTGGGAGTCCCGGTCGAACGCTACAGGCCGCGATCCCGGCTCGGCAACGTCGACGCTACGCCGTCCTGATCCGCTGGTCCCCGATGACCACACTCACCTGTGTAAGTGGCGGTTTGGTTTTTCGAGGGATACGTCGCACCCGGCTCGCCTGTCGCACCGGGTGCCGCCTTTCCGCTGCCCGAGCCGATCCGACTGGAACCGAGCGGGGGATTCCAAGCAACTTCCCAGGGAAGGTCGGGTCCAGTCCCAGCATCGCCCCCTACGGTTGGTCCATGGATCCGCGGCACCCGAGAAGGGGCCGATTCAGCACCAGGACCCGACCTCCACACCTGGTCACGAGTGCCCGACATGGACTCGACCCGACACCTGCCGAGCCATCCGACACCTGTTGGCCTCGCCACCCGGGCCCCGCCCGGACGTGCTAGACACCGCCGACCGACACCACATCGACGACCGAAAAACACGAACGGAGCGCAGAGACCATGGACACGCGAACGCGAGACGACCACACCACCGGGACCCGGGGCATCACACCCGGCACGGCCGACCGCACGGGCGACCGCACCGGCGACATCTCCCAGACGACGAGGCCAGACCTAGGGACGGAGATCCGCAGCGCCACGCCCGACACTGGCAACGCTCCGCATTGGGCCGACCGGGCGGACCACGCCCGGCGCCCGACGGACCGGCGGCGCCTGCTCGGAGGCGCCTTGGGGGCTGGCCTGGCCGTGACCTTGGCCGCGGGCATCGGCCGGGCCCAGGACAGCAGGACCCCCGCCGCCGACGATACGACCGACGACGCGGATGACAGCGACACGGCGACGGCGGACGTGCCCGACGGCGATCGCGTCCAGATCTTGATCGACCGGGCCAGCCTGGCCCTGGAGACCACCCGGGCCGACATC
>CADCWH010000036.1 GCA_902806395.1 uncultured Thermomicrobiales bacterium
CCTCTGGATCGCCGATGTCGGCCAGGGTGCTTGGGAGGAGGTCAACGTCCAACCCGCCGATAGCCCGGGCGGCGAAAACTATGGTTGGGTGATCCGGGAGGGCGCCCATTGCTACCTCGAGGGCGAGGACTGCGCCACCGAGGGCCTGGTCGATCCGATCACCGAGTATGGGCACGACCTCGGCGTCTCCGTCACCGGCGGCTACGTCTACCGGGGTGAGGCGGTGTCTGACCTCGCTGGAATCTACCTGTTCGCCGACTTCGGCACCGGCCTCGTCTGGGGCACCGCCCCGGACGGCGACGGCTGGGCCACGAGCGAACCGGTCGGGACCGGCCTCAACATAAGTGCCTTCGGCGAGGACGTGACCGGCGAACTCTACGTCACCGCCTTCGACGGCACCCTCTACCGCGTTGCCGGGACGGTCTGACACCTCCCGGTACGCCCTCCCGGCCGGTCACCGTTCGCCTCGCCGTGGGAAAATGTCCCGATCGCCCAGTATCCCGAGACCGGTGACGCGTGCTATACTCGCTCGCACCGAACGAAGTTAGGGAACCGGGAACTCGGGCGGCACCGCCGACCCTATTTGTCGTCCCCGCAGGGGTGGCCGGCGGCCACCCCGCACCGCCGACCGGCGGAGGCCCAGCCATGATGACGACCTCGCCCCCAGCGTTCACCCGGGTGTTCGCCTTCGGCCTGATCAGCGTCGGGGTGATCATGCTGATCGTCGCCGTCTTCGCCGACCGGTTCGGGTTCGGTGAGGGTGTCGGGCTGGGCTGGAAGCAGCTCATCGCCGCCATCGCCGGGTTGGCGCTGGTCCTCGGCGGCCTGGCCTGGCTGATGCAGCCCCTCGCCGAGGCCGACCGGGACGAGCCCTTCGAGCGGGTCGAGTAAGCTTGACCGATTCGGTGTCGTCGACGTTGGTCGTCGGGCCGGGTCATGCCCCAGGGGGCACGGTCGGCAGCACATTCGTCTCCTCCGACGATGCCCATCGCTGCCGCGGTGGACCGGGTGTCTCGGGGCGAACAGGGCACCGTCCCGCCATGGTGACGACGGTGCGCGGCACCCGGAACGGCGCTGATCGGACGGCTCACTAGGGCGAGAACCAGCGTGCCGGTCCCGCCGCTGTCGGCCGTGGCCGAGGGGGCGCGTGGGCACCCGGATACGGGAACCCTGTCCAGGGGTCGCCGTGCGGTCTCGGTTCGAGGTGCTCGGAGCGCCGTATCGTCGCGGGCATCGCGCGGGGGATCACCCGGCGCGGGACGGGGTCGTTGGTCCTGCCCGGGGACATGGGGTGGACCGCAGGCCGGAACGTCGTATGGATGGTGGGCATGATGGACCCGCCCGCCGGGCGGGCGGTGCGAGGGTGCGTCGTCGGACGCGGTGAGCAGAAGGGCGAGTTCGTGACGACAGGGAATGGGGCGAGCGTGACGGGAGACGCGGGGGGCACCACCTCGGCCAATGGCTCGGGACCGGGCGTCATGATGCCGGCCGCATCGGGCCACGACCTGGAGTCCGGTGGACGCGACGGGGGGGTGCCGGGCGTCACGGCTGCCTCGGGCCTGGTCGCCGCCGAGGAGGCCCGCGCCCGCGAGGCCTTGGCGGCCGCCTTCCGCGACCTGGGCCATGGCGAACGCCGCATCGACCTTCGGGCAATCCCCTTCGCTGGCACCTGGGGTGTCGCCACGTCGGCTTGCCAGGCGCTGGCCAGCGAGTTGATCGCCGCCGACTTGGCCGGCCGCGGCGAGGCCGAAGGCCTCTCGAAAAAGGAACTCAAGCGCCGCGTCAACGAGGCGATGCCGGAGCGCTCCGGGGAGATCGCCGTGGCCGTAGCCGGTCACGTCCGTGCCTCCCACCCCGAATTCGCCGGGGTCGATGCCGCCAACGGCTACGTCAACATCTCGTTCGACGCCGGGGCGATGGCCTCCCGCCTGGTCAGTGAGATCCTCGGCCGCGGCGAGGCCTATGGCCGCGGCGAGCCCCGCCCAGAGCGGGTGATGGTCGAGCACTCCCAGCTCAACACCCACAAAGCGGCCCACATTGGCCACCTCCGCAATATCTGCCTGGGCGTCTCGGTCACCAACCTGCTCGCCGCCGCCGGTTACCCGACCGAGCCCGCCACCTACATCGGTGATATCGGGCGTCATGTCATCCAGTGCCTCTGGTGCTACGAGCGGTTCCACCGGGGCGAGGAGCCGACCGACATCATGCAGCGTGGTCGCTGGCTCGGCGAGATCTATGCCGAGGCCGACCGCCGCCTTCGCTTCCGCCGGGAAGCCCTCGACCTGCTCAAGCTCCTGTCGACCGAGGACCCCGTCTTCGTCCTCGCCATCGATAGGATGCTCAAGAAGCTGGTTCACAAGCAGGCCGACGGCGAGGACATCGCCTACCTGCTGGGCCGGACGATCCACGCCCAAGAGATCAAGTCCGACCAGCTCCGCCAAGACGATGTCATCGTCCGCTACTGGCCGATCGTCGGCGAACAGTTGCGCCTGGAGGCCGACGACCCGACGCCCCGGGTCGTCGAGGAAGGCCAGCCCGAGCCAACGATGACCCCGGCCGAGCGGCTGGCTCGCTGGGAGGCCCTGGCCGTCAACATGGACGAGTGGTGGGGACAAGTCGAGGGCTGGGAGGCCGAGGTCAAGGAGACGTTCCAGCGTTGGGAGCGCAAGGAGCCCGAGTTCGTCGCCCTCTGGGAAGAGACGCGCGAGTGGAGCATGGTCGGTCTGCGCCACATCTTCGCCGAGCTGGGCGACGACATCCAACACTGGTTCACCGAGAGTGAGGTTGAGGAGCCCGGCCGGGCCATCGTCCAGGACCTGCTGGCCCGCGGCATCGCCGAGGTCTCCGACGGCCTGCCGGTCGTCAAGATCGACGAGAAGCTCGGGCTAGAACAGGAGACCTACCGCACCCTCCCGATCCTCCGCTCGGACGGCACCACGCTCTACTCGACCAAGGACCTCGCCCTGACCCGTAAGAAGTACGAGGACTACGGCGTGGACATCTCGATCTGGGTCGTCGATGTTCGCCAGTCCCTCTATTTCGACCAGGTCTTCAAAGTCCTGGAGCTCGCCGGGTTCGAGAAGGCCGCCGAGGCGATCCACCTCGGGTATGAGTTCGTGGCCCTGCCCGAGGGCGCGATCTCGTCCCGCAAGGGGACCGCGCCGATCTACGAGGACATCCGCGACGCCGTGGTCTCCCGGGCCCGGACGGTCATCGAGGAGAA
>CADCWH010000037.1 GCA_902806395.1 uncultured Thermomicrobiales bacterium
ACAAGCCCCAAGACGAGCGGTAGTCCTGGTGATGTGCTGAAACGGAGGTCCCGCGCGGCGCTCCCGGTGTCGCGCGGAGCCGTCGCCGTGTCGTGTGCCAGCGCAGGGCGATCGCGTGGCTCTCGCTGGCTACGGTGCCGATCACGCTCGCTCAATGCATCGACTGGTCGGCCGGGGCGATCTCGGTCGCCGGGCTCCCGATCTCGCCGAGCGAGATCAAGCCATTTAGCCGGGTCGAGTGATTTGTCCCCGGGATCGCACGCACCGAAGCTTTCAACTGGCTCCTCTTGGCGATCGCGGTCGGGGCGGCGCTAGGCGACGCGACCGGTATGGTCGGAATCGATGTCGTCAGTTCACGGGTTGGTCTCAAGGTGGCAGGCGGTACTGTCGACGTCGCCAGTTTGGTGATCGGTGCCACCTCATTGCGGCCGCCGGACGCCACCGCGGGACGAGAGGCTGGAGCGACCTGTCATCCCCAACCACCGGACCGGCGGATAACGGGGCCACGCTCCGCCCTGGGGGTAGACTGGTCGCGGGCACAACGGTTGGTTGGCTACCCAGAGCCGTTAACGATCGACCACGCGATGACCCGACGTCGTTGGGCCGATGTCATCAGGGATAGGGACGCTGCACTCGGCGGCCCTCTTGAGTCGGTGGACTGACTCAGGTCAGGCTCGTGGGGGCGTCACCGAGCGGCGGGTGACCGGGAGTGGGGGCCAGGTGGTTGCCAGCGCAGAGACCATCGGGGGACCTGGCGCCCCTCGCCCCTCACCGACGGAGGCCGAACGCAGGCGCGGCATCATCGTCCTACTGGCGACGACCTTCCTGATGTACGCCGGCTTCTTCATGGTCATCCCGCTCCTATCGGTCCACTATGTGGACGGACTCGGGTGGTCGGCCGCACTGGTTGGACTGGTGCTGGGGGTGCGGCAGGCGGTCCAGCAGGGTCTAGCGTTCGCGGGCGGGATCATTGCCGACCGGTTCGGGGCCAAGGCGCCACTCGTGGCGGGGATGTTCGTCCGTGGTCTCGGGTTCGGTGGGATGGCATGGGCCGACTCGAGTCGGATGTTGTTCGCGACGGCCATCCTGGCGGCGCTGGGAGGAGCCCTGTTCGAGGCACCGCGCTCGGCGGCGATCGCCGCCCTGACGACCGAGGCGAACCGGTCTCGGGTTTATAGCCTGTCGGGCGTAATCGGCGGTCTCGGGCTGACCATTGGTCCATTGGTGGGCGCTTTTCTCCTCCGGTTCGATTTCTCGGTCGTCGCCCTCGTCTCAGGGGCGATCTACCTGCTGACCACGGTCGTTTCATGGGTCGGGATGCCGGCGGTGCGAGTGGCGAGCGGCGGGCCAGGACGCCTCACGGCCGGGCTCGGCATGGCCGTGAGGGACCGGACGTTCGTCACGTTCACCGTACTGGGGATGGGCGTCTGGTTCATGTGGGTCCAGCTGACGATCTCGCTGCCGCTGGCCGCAACGGCGATCGCGGGGACCAGCGACGCGGTGGCGTGGCTCTATGTCCTCAATGCCGTGCTAACCATCGTGCTGCAATACCCGCTGATCCGGTTGGCCGAGCGAAGGCTGCGGCCGATGCCGATCCTCATGGCTGGCACGGCGCTGATGGCCGCCGGCCTGGCGACGGTCGGGGTGGCACCGGCGATCGGTCCCCTGCTCGGGGGAGTGGCGATCTTCTCGGCCGGGTCGGTCCTGGCCCAGCCGAGTCTCCAGACCGTCACGGCCAGCCTGGCTAACCCGGCTGCGCTTGGGGCGTTCTTCGGGGTGGGGATGTACGCGCTGGCCGTCGGGGGCGGGGTCGGCAACGTGTTGGGCGGTTACCTCTATGGTCTCGGCCAGCGGCTCGACCTACCCGCCTTGCCATGGTTGGTCTTCGCGGCCGTCGGCTTCGTCACCGCCGCCGGATTTTGGGCGCTCGATGCCGCCCGGCAGCGGGTGATCGTCTCGCCGGACCAGAACCCGGCCCTCGGTACACCGATCAGCCGCTCCCACTGACCATGACCGGGAGCAGAGGGTCTGGCGGGCCATTGCGTTCAAAACGTGAAGGTGGGCATGCGATCCGACCCGATCTCGGAGAGGAGGGGGGCGGCGGCGTCCTTGTCCGAGAGGGTCGGGTTCACGACGGGCCAGTCGATGCCAATGGCCGGATCGTCCCAGCGCACGCTCCCTTCGGCCGCGCGGTCGTAACGGTCGGTGCACTTGTAGGCGAACAGGGCGTGATCGCCGGTGACGACGAAGCCGTGGGCGAACCCTTCGGGCACCCAGAACTGGCGCCGGTTCTCGCCGGACAGGGTCGCGCCGGTCCACCGGCCGAAGGTGGGCGAGCCACGCCGGATGTCGACCGCGACGTCGAACACCTCGCCGGAGACGACCCAGACGAGTTTGCCCTGGGGATGGGGTTCCTGGTAGTGGAGCCCACGCAGGACGCCGTGTGTGGAGGAGGAGAGGTTGTCTTGGACCCAGCGGCGAGGCAGGCCGGCGTCGGCGTAGGCATCCTCGCTCCAGGTCTCCAGGAACGAACCGCGTTCGTCGGCGAAGACGCGAGGTTCGAGGATTAGGACGCCGGGTAGGTCGGTCGTGATCACGTCCACTGGCTCGACCCATCGCGGATCACCGTCCGCAGGTAGTCACCGTAGCCGTTGCGCATCGGCTCGGCGAGGCGGGAGACGGCCTCGGCGTCGATGTAGCCCATCCGGAAGGCGATCTCTTCCGGGCTGGCGATCTTCAGGCCCTGGCGTTGCTCGATGATCTGGATGAACTGGGACGCCTGATGCAGGGCCTCGTGGGTACCGGTGTCGAGCCAGGCAATGCCCCGGCCCAGGCGCTCGACGAAGAGCTCCCCCATCGCCAGGTAGGCGGCGTTGACGTCGGTGATCTCATACTCGCCCCGGGCCGAGGGGGCCAGGCTGGCGGCGATGTCCAGGACCCGATTGTCGTAGAAGTAGAGGCCGGTGATCGCGTAGGAGGACTTCGGCTCGACCGGCTTCTCCTCGATCCCGACGACCCGACCTCGCCGGTCGAACTCGACCACGCCGTAGCGCTCCGGATCCTCTACGTGGTACCCGAACACCGTCGCGCCCCGCTCACGCCCCGCGGCAGCCCGGACCGTCTCGGCGAAGCCATGGCCGTAGAAGATGTTGTCGCCGAGGACTAGGGCGACCGGGCTCGATCCGGTGAACTCCCTGCCGATCACGAACGCCTGTGCCAGTCCGTTGGGTTCGTCCTGCGCGGCATAGGCAAAGCAAAGTCCCCAACGGGCTCCGTCACCGAGGAGGGACTGAAACCGGGGCAGATCTTCCGGGGTGGTGATCACCAGGATGTCCTGGATGCCGGCAAGCATCAGCGCCGAAAGCGAGTAGTAGATCATTGGCTTGTCGTAGATGGGCAGGAGCTGCTTGCTGACGACGTGGGTCAGGGGGTAGAGACGGGTCCCGGAGCCCCCGGCGAGGATGATCCCCCTCATCGGGCCCCTCTCGTGGCCGTCCGCGCCCCGAGGCCGATCCTTTCCCCGAGAGCCGCCGAGTTGGGCCAGTCAGGATGCTCCAAGTACCACGCCACGGTCTTGCGCAGACCGGTCTCGAATGTCTCACGGGGTCGCCAGTCGAGGTCTCGGGCCGCCTTGGACGCATCGATGGCGTACCGGGTATCGTGGCCAGGTCGGTCGGCGACGAAGGCGATCTGGTCGGCGTACGACCCGCCACCGCGAGGCGACAGCTCGTCGAGCAGGGCGCAGATCGTCCGGACCGTGTCGAGGTTGGTGCGCTCGTTGTGGCCGCCGATCGCGTAGGTCTCCCCGGGAACCCCGGCGGTGAGGGCCTGCCACAGGGCACGGGCGTGATCCTCGACGAAGAGCCAGTCCCGTACTTGGCTGCCGTCGCCGTAGATCGGGAGGTCGCGCCCGCCAAGTGCCGCCCGGATCACGAGGGGTATCAGCTTCTCGGGAAACTGGTAAGGACCATAGTTGTTCGAGCAGTTGGTCGTCATCGCCGGGAGCCCATAGGTGTGATGCCAGGCCGCGACGAGGTGGTCGGCGGCAGCCTTACTGGCGGCGTAGGGCGAGCGGGGTCGCGCGGGACTGGTCTCCGTGAACATTCCGGTCGGGCCGAGGGAGCCGTAGACCTCGTCGGTCGAGACGTGGACGAAGCGAAAGTCCTCCCGCTCGCCTTCCGGCAGCCCGCGCCAATGGAGGAGCGCGGTCTCCAGCAGAGCGAATGTGCCCATGACGTTGGTTTCGAGGAAGGTGGCGGGGGTGTCGATGGAACGGTCGACGTGCGACTCCGCCGCGAGGTGGATCACGGCGTCGGGTCGGAACCGGCCGAATGCCTCCGCCAGGGCCACGCCGTCGCGGATATCGACATGGGCAAAGCCGTACCGGCCGGCGAATCGCGGGTCGCCAGCGCATTCTTCGACGGTTGAGAGATCGCCGGCGTAGGTCAGAGCGTCGAGGTTGAGGACATCCACTCCGGTCTCTCGCAAGAGGAAGCGGATGACGGCCGAGCCGATGAATCCCGCGCCACCGGTGACCAGGACGCGCGACGGGTGCGGGGGCATGGGCGGGGCTCCTCGGTGGGCCGGCGCGGGGCCAGAATTCTCGGGAGTCGTCAGGACCGGTCAGGGGATGGACGCGGCGAGGTCCGGCACCGCGTCGCGTACCGCGTCTCCCCAGTATGGTAGCCGAATTTTCAGTTCTTCGGCCCGGAAGTTCGCCAGGCGACTGTCGGCCGGCCGGGCTGCCGGGACCGGATGGGCGAGTGCGAACTCGCGCGCGGTCGTCGGTCGAATGCGTTCCGGGTCGAGCCCGGCCGCTTTCGTCACCGCCCGGGCGAGTTCATGGCGGCTGGCCTCACCCGCACCGGCGAGGTGGAAGACCCCGGCCCCCCGTCGGACCAGGAGGGTGACCAGGGAGGTCGCGAGGTCGCCGGCATGGGTCGGATTGCCGACCTCGTCGGTGACGACGGCCATCGTCTCATTCCTCGCCAGCACGGAGAGGACGGTACGCGGGAAGTGCTTGCCCGGCCCTCCCCACACCCAGGCGGTCCGTGCCACCGCGAAGTCAGGACTGGACGCGAGGATTGCCCGTTCCCCTGCCAGTTTGCTGGCGCCGTACACGGAGATCGGGCGAGGGACGGCGTTTTCGGCGTACGGCGCCCCTCCGTCACCGGAGAAGACGAAGTCGGTGCCGATCCCGAGCAGGTAGATGCCCCTCTCGGCACACGCCGCTGCGACGTTTGCCGAACCGGCGGCGTTGACGGCGTGGGCTCGTTCGGGGTCGCGCTCGCAGCCGTCCACATCGGTGTAGGCAGCAGCGTGGATCACGGCGTCTGGGGAGGAGGTGGTGATGGCCTCGCGCAAGGTGTCGCCGTCCCGGATATCGAGGACCTGCTCGATTCCCGGGGCAGGACCGGTGCCGATCGCGATCGGCATCGCCCCGCGCCGCCGCAACTCCGCCACCAGGAAAGCACCGACCTGACCACCTGCGCCGGTAACCATCACCCTCGCACCGGTCAGTTCGTTGGTGGAAGTGTCGGACCTGGCGGGCAAGGGGACGGGCATGAAGACACTCCGATCGATGGATCGCGCTCGGCCAGGGGCCGGCGGGGCAACGCGACGCCCCGGCATGGTATACCCGCAGCGGTGCATCAGGACCAGGCCGCGAGGCGGGAAAGAGTCCGTTCGAGATGGGTACGGGCCGACACTCGGACCGGGCTCCGGGCCGTCACCGGCAGGCCAGCAGTCGTCAGAGAGGACCAAGGATGAACGTCACGATCTTCGGCACCGGGTATGTGGGCCTCGTCACCGGGGCGTGCCTGGCGGACGGCGGCCACGAGGTCGTCTGCGTGGATGTGGACGAAACCAAAGTAGCGATGCTGCGGCGCGGCGAGGTGCCGATCTTCGAGCCGGGCCTGAACGAGGTCGTCGCCCGCAATGTCCGGGCCGGGCGCCTCGCCTTTACCACCGACGCCCAACGTGGCGTGGACCACGGCCTGTTCCAATTCATCGCCGTCGGGACCCCTCCCGGTCCGGACGGCGCCTCCGACCTACGATACGTCTACCAAGTGGCTCGTACCATCGGCGACGGGATGGACGGCCACCGGGTGATCGTCACGAAGTCGACCGTCCCGGTCGGCACGACGGACCGCATCCGGGCCCTGGTCGCCGAGCGACTGGCGGCACGCGGGATCGATGTCCCGTTCCAGACGGTCTCCAATCCCGAGTTCCTGAAGGAGGGGGCGGCGGTCGAGGATTTCATGCGGCCGGACCGCATCGTGGTCGGCTGCGAGGGCCGAGATGAACTGGAACTGTTACGGGAGCTCTATGCCCCGTTCAATCGAAACCACAACCGCCTGGTGGCGATGGGGGTCCGGTCGGCCGAGTTGACCAAGTACGCCGCCAACGCGATGCTGGCGACCCGGATCTCGTTCATGAACGAGATCGCCAACATCGCCGAGCGGGTCGGAGCGGACATCGAGCAGGTCCGGATCGGCGTCGGCTCCGACCCGAGGATTGGCTACGACTTCATCTATGCCGGTTGCGGATATGGCGGGTCCTGCTTCCCGAAAGACGTCCAGTCGCTGGAGCGGACCGCCGCCGGGCACGGCTACGACGCCAACCTGTTGCGGGCGGTGGAATCGGTCAATGGGCGGCAAAAGCGGCTGCTGTTCGACAAGATCGCGGCCCACTACGGTGGTGAACTCGCGGGCAAGACGTTGGCAATCTGGGGCCTGGCATTCAAACCCAACACCGACGACATGCGGGAGGCCCCTAGCCGGGCCCTGATCGAGGCGCTGTGGGAGGCGGGTGCCGGCGTGCGGGCTTTCGACCCGGTGGCCCGGGACGAAGCCCGACGCATCTGGGGGGACCGGTCAGATCTGACCCTCTGCGATGCGGCCGAGGATGCCGTGGAAGGGGCGGATGCCCTGGTGATCGTCACGGAGTGGCGGATGTTCCGGTCGCCGGACTTCGCCATGCTGCGTCGGGGGCTGCGGGAGCCAGTGATATTCGATGGCCGCAACATCTATGACCCGGCACGGATCACCGCCGAGGGTTTCACCTACTACGGGATCGGGCGGGGCGATCCCCTGCCATCGATGGCGGAGGCGGTGGTCGCCCGGACCGGTTGAGGAGTTGGCAACACGGTCAGCGGCGGTCGAGAGAGCGCCGCTCGACGTCCTCCATGGCGATCCGGATCTCAACCGTCAGAGCATCGACTGCCGGCATCGACTCGAAGGGGTGGAGCAGGGCGTAGCCACGGACTGAGCCGGACGGGGCCGCCCGGTCGGCGATGTGGCCCCGGATCTCGACCGCGCCGCCATCGGCGAGGCGGACCATCACGCCGCGTGGCGCCGGGTCGTCGCCCGACTGCCACACGATCCCGACCGCGAACCGGGTGGCCGGGAGGCCGCCCTGCACGGCAACGCGGACCGGGGGTGGCCAACCACTCGCGGCGCGGCGAGCGGCCTCATGGGCGACGTTTGCCTCCGGTGACGGGGCGGTGAAGGGCCGCTCCGGGCGCTGGACACCGCCCATGAAGGTGCGCTGGGTGCCCGTAGGAGCACCGGTCAGGCTCGCGACCCGGGCCTGGACGCCGGGGTTCCGAAAGGCCCAAAGCCCGCCCAGCAGCAATCCCAGGTGGAAGAGGAAGATCACCCCCGAGACCGCCGGAACCCCGCCCCGGTAGATCTGGCTCCAATCGCCACCCAGGCCGGTGGCAACGTCGAGCAACGGATAGAACACCGCCGCATTGATGATCGAGAGCGCGGCGAATTGGGTCAGGAGCTCGTTGTAGCTCGGCCGGAGCGGAGGACGGCGCAGGAAGACGGTCGCCAGCGCGATCAGGCCCAACACGATGCTGACGAGCGGACCGGCCAACGCGACCAGGATGCGCTGGAGATCCGAGAACGGCCGTGGGTCGTAGCTGACGAAGCCGGCGAAGGCGTAGTAGCCCCAATCGACGATGTCACCGCCGAACCCCTTGACCGCCACCGCATGCCCGAGTTCGTGGAGCGCGACCGAGATCGGCAGCAGGATGAAGAAGGCGGCCTGGTCGACGAGACCGCGGTCCTCGGCAGTGAAGTGGCGGTCAAAGGTCGTCCGCCACGAGCGGGCCAGGCGGGCGATCACCCGCACCCCGATCACGGCGTAGAACAAGCTCAGCAAGATGAACGGGCCGAAACTCACGGGAACCTCGTGGACAGCCGGTCAAGCCGAGGGGAACGGGTAGCATCAATCCTCCAGAGGTGACGCGATACCTCCAGGATAGTCTGACGGGACATTTGAAAGCGTCCCCCGAGAACCGAACCGGGCCCACGGCTTTTGGAGCCAACGCCGGGCTCTTTACCCCACCCTGAGACCAATGTCAGTCGTCGCCGCCCTTGGCGAGGTCGGGAACGGCCCCTCGCACGTTGCCGAGCGACCTGGCGGCAGAGGTGCCAGTGCGCTCGGCCCCTGGATAGGTCCGGCGGCCGGGCCGAGCACCGGCTGCTATCAGGACGATCGCTGCGAAGGCCGTCACGATGCCCCCGACCATCACCGAGGCCGTTGCGGAGAAGCGGTCGGCGATCCAGCCCGCGAGGAGTGCCCCGAACGGTGCGCTGCCGGCGAAGACGGTCATGTAGACACTCATCACGCGGCCCCGCAACGCGTCGATGGCCGCCGTCTGGACGGTGGTGTTGGCGAGGGCCATCGTGGTGGTCATGAAGAAGCCGACCGCCGCCAGCAACAGGCCACCCAGCAGGACGGGGGCACCCCCAGACCCGGCCAGGGCCAGGGAAACCTCGCCGAGACCCAGGGCCAGGGCGGCGCCAAGCATCAGCGCGCGGCGGGGTGTCTTCGCGCGCAGGACCAACGTGATCGCGCCGGCGAGCGAACCGATGCCCATCGCCGTCATGAGCAGCCCGAAGCCTCGCGGGCCGGTGGCGAAGACATCTTTGGCG
>CADCWH010000038.1 GCA_902806395.1 uncultured Thermomicrobiales bacterium
CGGACCCAACGCCGGGACGAGCGAGGCGTTGCCTATGTCCGGTTCAACCTGGGCCGGGCGTTGATCGCTACCGGCGACGTGGGGGCCGGTCGAGTGGAACTCCAGCTTGCCCTCGACGGCTTCCGGGTCATCGGGGAAAAGATCGGCCTGGCCGACGCCCTATTCGAGCTCGGCTCACTAGCCCTGGACCAGGGCGATCCCGCCACCGCCCTCCCCCTGATCCGAGAATCGCTCGCGATACGGACCGAATTGGGTGACGTCCGTGGGCTCCTCGCCACGATCGACCTGATCGGTTGGCTCGCCGCGCGGCGGGGCAGGTCCGATCGGGCAGCCTACCTACTGACCATCGTCGATGCCCAGCGGCAACGACTCGGCATCCCCCGCACACCAATCGCCGCAGCCGTCCATACCCGGGTCGTGGCCGGCATCGCCAGCGCCACCCGGCTGGGCGACACCGCCCCGGTCGCCACCACAGAATCCTTCGACGCCGCCCTGGCCGAAGCGGGGGCCGAACTCGCCACCCCGGGTCGCGATGACTCGGGTACCCTGGGCGAGCCCCGGTTCGGGAACGCCCGGTCGTCCCTCTCGACCCGCGAGAGCGAGGTCTTGCGCCTGGTGGCCGAGGGCCTGACCGACCAAGCGATCGCCGAGCGCCTCTCGCTGAGTCGCCGGACGGTCACCACTCACGTCGCCAACATCCTGACCAAGCTCGACCAGTCCTCCCGGGCGGCCGCGGTCGCCTACGCGGTCCAGAACGGCTTGGTCTAGGCATCCGCCGGGCTGGACGGCTCGCCCTGACATGGATCGCTGCCAGGGCTCCGCCCCGGTGCGCCCTCAGGACAACAGCGCCACCGCATAGGCTGCCAGCCAGTGCTCAGTCATGTAGTCTCCCCCGACGACGTGGGGCAGGGCGGCAGTGGCCTGCCGTTCCGCGCCGGCGAGCAGCGGCCCGACCCGGGGATCACCCGTCGGCAGGCGATCCGCCAGGGCGGTCATCGCCCAGGCCCGGCTCAGGTTCAACCCGAGCAGATGAGCGAGTTGGCCATCTGAGACATCGGTGACCGTGACCGGGCGGAAGAGCGTCGCCGGTCGAGATTCGGCCAGGTCCGGCAAGAAGCTGGCGAGCCAGGCCGGAAACTCCGCCCGCGGGAGGACCCGGCTCATCAGCTCGGCCTCGGCCAGTGCCGCCGACAGGAAATCCGCCCCGGATGGTTCGTAGTGCGCTGGGTAGTCCCGGTCCCCGGCGAACCACCGCTGGGCCCCCTCCTCAATCGACCGGGCCAACCCCCCGTCACCGCGTTCGGACCGCCAGCGGGCATGGTCGAGGGAGAGGGAGAGGCCGAAGGCGGTATTGGGGTGCATCCCCGTGCGCTGCGGGTAGGTGAGGCGGGGTATCCACGCTTCCAAACCGGCCGCGAAGTGGTCCGCGAGCGGCCGGACGGCCGTGGCCCACCGGCGCCCGTCCGGATCGTCCCAGGTCTCCAGTTCGTGGGCCAGGGTGAGCGCCCAACCCCAACCATAGGGGCGCTCGATGGTCCGGTGATGGTGAGCGGCGAAGAACGCCACTTCGGTCGCCAGGTTCTCGGGGGTGAGCAAGGTGTCCAGGACGCGCCGCGCTCCGGCCCCGCCGGCGATCGAGGGGAACCGGCGCAGGAGCCGCACCATGACCCACACCATCTCGACGCAGGAGTGCCAGTCGAAGGCACCATAGAAGGCAGGATGTGCCGCCCGGTGAGACGGGATCGGGCCCGGTCCGATGGCCACGACGGGCGACATGCTCGGGTACTCGCGAGTCACGTTGGCGGCGGCCACGGCGAGGTACCGGTCGGCCTCGGCCGACAAAATTTCCGCCCGTCGTCCCACGTCGAAGGTCATCGGAGGGCCCCTTACCTACGTATACGTGATACCCGTCGGGGCGAGCAAATGCGTAAAAAGGCCGATGTGGTAGCCGGGCCGGGATGGCATCCTGGTTCGTGCGAGGGGCGACCCGTCGCACGTGGCCACCCTTCGGAACGATCAATCACCCCGGCAAGGTACGACTCCATGGCACGAGAATGGATAAAACCTAACGGAGACGCTCGATCCACGGCCAGCGAGTTCCGGGGCGCCCCACAGCCCGGTTCCCATCTGACGTGGCCCCTCCCGGCCCCCGTATCCTCCGCCCCCGCCTCGTGGTGGGGCCGGCTCCGCAACGCCGCTCGGGATGTCCACGCTCGAGTGGTGACCCTGCTCGACCAGCCGGCGCCCCGCACGGAACAGGGTGACCGCATCGTCCGCGGCGGGCACTGGGTCGGAGATCCAGCCGACCCCCGCTCCGCACCCGCCAAGGGGACCGACCGACGCCCCTGACGCCGATCTCCTTGCCCCCGCTGGGCTCCCCCGGCCGCAGCGTGATGCCTTCCTCGCCCGCTCCCCCGGATGGTGCCTCCCCCCGGCGCCCTCCGGGGGAGCGGTGCGTCAGGCCGCTGGGTCGGCCGCGACGTAGGACAGGATTTGGATCGCGACGACGTCGCCGTCGGCCACGGCGATGTCCCGGGAGAACACGCCACCCGCTCCGGGCTTGCCTTCGCCGACGTAGATGTACGGCTGGTTCGCGGTATAGGTGAACCCGGCGTAGCCCTCAGCCGTCGTCTCGACCGACGTCACGGCGGTCCCCTGGTCCTCCGCGGGGGTCGGCGACGCGTAGAGGTCGATCGTCGCCTCGCCGGCTCCGGACGGTCGACAGGTGTCGGCCGGGACGATCGCGAGCGCGGCCGCGTCGGCCAGTGGGTAGAAAGCGAGTGTCCCAGCCCGGACCGGGTCCACGCAGACGAAGCGGCGGACCTCGACCGTCACGCCGACTTCCCACGGTTCCACGTAGGCGACAACCGCGACATCAATCCGCTGACCGCGCACCAGGGAGACCACCGGCGAGACCGCCTCACCGACCGCGACGGAGACGAATGGGCGAACCGGATCGACCTCGAACGCGGCCGTGCCATCGGCCCGTAGGCGTGCCGTATCCAGCGTCTCGGCCGACCCGTCGGCCACGAACGACGTCTCGGAGCGGATCGATACCAGGTATTCCCCCTCGGTCGCCGGGCGGCAGCCAGTGAGGTCGAGGTCGGTGCTCAGCGGGTCGTCGATGATGGCTCGGGTGGTGCCGGCCAGGTCCTCATCCGGGCAGACCGAGACCGCGGCGGTGACCACGCCGGAGGTCATGGTGGGGGGTGGGGCGGACGGTTCCTGGCCCCCGGTGAAGCTGAGGACCAGGATCGAACGCTCTCCGTCGTCGGCCGGCAGGTCGACCGAGAATTGCCCGCCGGCGTCCTGGTCCCCCTGGCCGAGGTAGACGTAGGGCTGGTCACCGGCGTAGCGCAGGGTGACGATCCCGGCGGTGTCCGACTCCGCCGAAGCGACCTTGGTGCCCCGGTCTTCGGCCGCCGTCGCCGAGGCATAGAGGTCGAGTTCGACCTCGCCCTCGGAGGCGAGGCGGCAACCGGAGTAATCGATCCCAGCGGTCGGACTGGTCAGGAAGACCGTCCGGCCCGCCAGGGCATCATCGGCACAGACACCGACCTGGGCGAAGATCGTCGTCCCGGCCGCGGTGAGGCCCGTCCCGGAGACCTGGGCCATCGCCCCGGCGGGCATGGCGCCCAGCAACACCAGGCAGACGATGGGGACAAGAGTCAGGCGGGATCGGAACGGCACCCTCACGCCCGTTCCGACCACGGGTCGCACGTGGGACATCACTCGTTCGGCGACTCGACTCGACATCTGTGGACTCCCTTCCCAACGGACCATTTGCCAGGCAGTCACGGGTGTACGTACACTATATCACACCGGGTCGCCGTGGTGTCCGAACGCAAACGCGGTATCATTGGACCCTTGACGGCACGACTGAGCCAGTTCGATCCGGCCGCATCTCTCGGACGTATCCGCAACGGGGCGGGGACGTACCTAAGAGGTGGGCCGTGAAACCGAATGGGGCTACGCGGCGTCAGGGATGGCAAGATGGCACGGCCATCGACTGGACCGGAGAGCGTCCGGACAGATATGGGAGGATGTCACTCGTGAGTATGATCACCGACCGGGGATTCGCGTCCCCGTCCCACCGCGGAGGGCGCATCGCGCCGTCCCGTCCCCTGGGCATCGTCATCGTGATGCTGGTCCTCGCCCTGTTCGCCGCACCGGTGGCGGCCTTCGGGATGATCCAGAACGATCCCGACGCACCCTCCCCGGGTCAGGGCCCGACCCAGGTCATCGCCCAGGGCGTGGCGACCCTGCCCGACCAAGCCGCCTGGCGGGTCGTGGCCGACGACGCCGAGCCCCTGGAGGACGCACTGCCGGAGGAGCGCGCCCTCGGGTTCGCCGTGGCCGACGAGGGCGGCGTCCTCGTCAATAGCCTCACCTACGGCACACAGGCCCGGCTGGCCCCGGGCGAGGCCGCGTTCGTGCCGTCCGGTGCCTTCGAGCAGCGGGCGAGCGTCACCGACGCGACGGTTGGCTACTACCGTATCGGGCTGGTCCCGGCCGAGAATGCTGCCGACGCCGGCGGCGACGAGCTGGTCTTCGACGGTGACGCGTTCGACGCGCCGTCCGGCAACCGCGACATCGACCTGGTCGGTGGCGACCTGGAGCAGGACGAGGAGGCCGAGCTGTCGAGCGGCGACAACCCGGCCCTACTGCTCGTCACCGCCGGCGAGGTCACCATCCAGGGTGGCTCCGACGAGGTCGCGATCGAATCGGGCGACGCCGCCACCGTCCAGGGTGACGTCACGTTGGTTGCCAGCGGCGCCGATGGCGCCAGTTTCGTCGCCGCCGTGATCGGGGCCGAGGTGCCGCCGATCCCCCGCTTCTCTGGATCCCTGACCCTGGCGGTCGAGGCCTGCGCGCCGGGCCTGACGCCGGCGACCCTCGACGCCACCGCCTGTGAATCGGTGACCGGCGATGCCGGCTTCGACATCGATCTGGTGGACGCCAACGGCGACGTTGTCACCACCGACGACACCTTGGAAGACGGTGAGCTGTCCTGGCCCGCCTTGACCTTCGGAACCTACACCTTCACCGCACCGACCCAGCCTGAGCCGTTCGACGACTTCCTGCTCACCGACGCAGATGGCGTGGCGACCCCCGATCTCTCGGTCACGATCGGCCCCGATGAGCCGGACGTGGTCCGGGTCCTGTTCAACTTCCAACCGGAGGAGGTCGCCGAGGGTGAGATCACCCTCCAGGTCCGGGCCTGCCCGGAGGGAATGACCCCTGAGACGCTGGTCGGGGACGTCTGCGACCTGGCTCCTGAGGGCTACGAGGTGACGATCACCGAGGACGCCACCGGTGAGACGCTGACCCTGGCCGATGCCGAGGTCGTGGACGGAACGTTCGTCTTCTCGGGCCTGGCCGTGCGACCCGGCGAGGGCGACACCGACACCGGCAACTTCACGGTCACCGAGACCACGTTGCCGCCCGGCTACAGCGAGTACTTGATCGTCGGCGAGCTCCCCGAGCCGAGTGCCGATAGCTATCTGGTCGTCCTGACCAGCGACGCGCCCGAGGAACTGGTGACGATCTACAACTTCACCACCGAGGACGTGGCGACCCCGCCGGGTGACGATGACGGGGCCGGCATCGGCTCCGTGACGATCCAGGTCGCGACGTGCCCCGAGGGATCGACTCCGACCTCGTTCGACCCCACCGCCTGTGCCCCAGCCAGCGAGGGAGGCTTCGAGGTCTTCCTCTACACGCCGGATGGGGGCGCCCTGACGCTCGATGACGCCGTCACCGACGGCGCCACGGTGACCTGGACCGATCTCCCGGCCGGCACCTACTTCGTCGAGATCACGGGCTTCCCGGCCGGCATCGGGGCGGCCATCGCCACGGACGCAGCGACGGCCTCGAACAATGCCAACGCCTACGAGGCCGTCGTCGCCGAGGGCGACCCGGACGTTGGCCTGAACTTCTATCTCTTCCCGGAGAGCTAGGGGGACAGCGCCGGATAGACAGACCGAAGGGGCCGTCCGCTCTGGGCGGCCCCTTCGGCATGTTCACGCAGGGACGCGGAGTCCCATGTCACCCGTGCCGCGACCACTATCGAGACAAGATCCCGCCCGGCGAACCAACACATGGGGTGACGAGGTGATCCCTAGCAGGGTGCCCGGGGTTCGACGGCCCTAGAGCAGTTCCCGCAGTCGGCCGGAGTCGATGTTGCCGCCGCTGAGGGTGGCAATCGTCGGCGTGCCGGGTGCGATGCCGGCGGCGCCATTCAGCAGGGCTGCCACAGCCGCCGCCCCGGCCGGCTCTACCAGCACCTTGGCCCGCTCCAGGATCAAGCGGAGCGCGGCCACGATCTCGTCGTCCGTCAGCACCACCACGTCATCGACCAACCGGGCGATGATCGCCTGGGTCGTCTCCGCCCCAAACGGGGCGGCCAGACCGTCCGCCACCGTCCGGATCGTCTCCAGGATGACGGGTTCACCGGCGGCCAGGCCACGGGAAACGGTCGGTGCGCCCTCCGGCTCGGCCCCGACGATCCGGATGTCGGGGCGCTGGCTCTTCACGGCCACCGCGATCCCGGCCAGCAGGCCGCCCCCGCCGACGCAGACCGAGATCGCCTCGGTGTCCGGCGCGTCCTCCAAGATCTCTAGACCGACCGTCCCTTGACCGGCGATGATCGCCGGGTCACCGAAGGGATGGATGAAGTGCATCCCGTGCGCCTCGCGGTGGGCCTCCATCGCCGCGAAGACCCGTTCCATCACCGGTGCGAAGTGGGCCTCTGCCCCGTAGCCCCGGATCGCGGCGACCTTCGATGGCGTCGCCGCCTCGGGCATGAACACCGCGCAGCGGACGCCGAACCTGGCCGCGGCCCAAGCCAGACCCTGACCGTGGTTACCGGCCGAGAGGGTGACGATGCCCCGTTCCCGCTGCTCGGGCGAGAGTTGCATCAGCGCATTCAGGGCACCCCGGGCCTTGAACGACCCCGTCTTCTGAAAGTTCTCCGCCTTGAGCCCGAGCCGCGTCCCGGTCATCGCCGAGAGCGTCTCGCTGCGTAACACGGGCGTGCGGTGGACGAGCCCGGCGATGCGGTCCCGGGCCGCCAGGACATCGTCCAGCGTCACGGGGAGGTCAGACGCGGCCGGGCTGGTCGTCGGGAGGGTCTCAACCCCCACGTCCTGGGTCATGGGTGCCTCATCGCTCGGGTCTCGGCGGCCAGCGCCCACACGGGCGGTCGGGCATCGTGCCGGGCAGGATACCGCGCCGCCCCGGCGGTCACCATGGGACAAACGCCGCGGCCGGGGACCCAACGTGGCAGGTTTCAGCCAGCTGATATTCCCGGATCAACGTCGCCATCCGGGGACGTGAGACGCCCGAGAGCGTCCGCGGCCGGGATCGCGATCCACCCCTCGATTTCGGCCAGACGGGCATCCTCAGCACCGGGCCGGTCCGTCGCGCCGATCGCCGCCGCCCGGGCCACCAGGGCACAGACGAGGGCATCAAAGGCATGATCGTTGGCGGCGCAGGATCGCGCGAATGGCTCCGGCACATCCAATCTCCGGCAGGCGGCCAGCAACTCTCGGAA
>CADCWH010000039.1 GCA_902806395.1 uncultured Thermomicrobiales bacterium
CGCGGAGGAGGCGTCGTCCCTGAAGAAGTCGAAGTGGACGTAGACAACAGTCAGGGGGTCGTCGGGATCCTGGGTCGCCATGCCGTCGTCGCCGGGCCGGAGCCAGAACAAGGTCCCCGGCAGGATCGGGTAGACGGCGCCGGCCAGCCTGAACTGCCCCCTGCCAGCGACCGCCAGCCAGAGGTCGAAGTCGGTCAGGTCTACCCGCCAATGCCAGCCAGACTCGCAACGGACGTTGCCCCGCCGGTCGGTCGGGCGGGCATCGAGGCGCGAGAAGAGCTTGCCGAGTCCGTCCCAGGTCCCGGCAGCCGCGTAGTCGATCGAGGCGTCGCTTGTCACCACGCGGGCATCCTACGCCGGGGGATGACCCGCGGCAATCGGTAGAATCGCGAGGTGCCCATCGGCGTCGGGCGCGAACCAGGAGGAGCACGACGTGCCGCGAGCGCTGAGGATCTGCATAGTCGGGGGCGGCAGCTACAACTGGGGGCCGACCCTCTTGACCGACCTCGCTGTCACGCCAGGGATCTCCGGCACGATCGTCCTCCACGACACCGACCCGGGGGCCGCCGAGGACCTCCGCCGGCTCGGCGTCGCCCTCGTCGCGAGCACCGGTGCCGAGATGGATGTCGTGTGCTGCCCGGACCTTCACGAGAGCCTGGCCGGGGCGGATGTCGTCGTGGTCACGATCACCACGGGTGGACTGGAGGCCACCCGTCACGACATCGACATCCCAGCTCTCTATGGCATCGAGCAAACCGTCGGGGACACGGTCGGACCGGGCGGCCTTGCACGGGCACTCCGCAACATCCCCGTCATGGTCGACCTCGCCACGGCGATGGAGGCGGTCTGCCCCGACGCCTGGCTCCTCAACCTGACCAACCCGATGGCGCCCCTCGTCCGGGCCGTGAGCGAGTTGACTCAGATCAAGACCGTCGGCCTCTGCCACGAGGTCTTCGGCGTCCGGCGGGCGCTCGCCGCGATCATGAGCGTCGATCGGAGCGCGGTCGATCTCACCGTCGCCGGGGTCAACCACCTGATCTGGCTGCTCGACGTCCGGGTCGGCGAGCGCGACGCCATCGCCGAGCTCCGCGCCCACCTCGCCGACGGAGGGACGATCCCGCTCAAGCCGGTCGACGGCGACCACATGCTGCCGTTCCAAGACCGCTGGCAGGTCAAGCTGGCCCTCCTCGCCGCCTACGGCTACCTCCCCGCCGCCGGCGACCGACACTTGGCCGAGTTCTTCCCCTACGTCCTGCCGGACGGTCGTGGCCCCTCGTTCGGCGTGCTCCCGACCACGGTCGACCACCGGGTCACGATAAGCGCGACGGCGAGGGCGCAGGTGCATCGTTGGGTCGAAGGGACCGACCCGCTTCCCCTCGAACGGTCCGAGGAGGAGGTGGCGGACATCGTCGCGGCGATCGCGTCTGGCAACGTCCACCGGGCCGTCGTCAACCTGCCCAACGCCGGCCAGATCGACAACATCCCGCGTGGTGCCGCCGTGGAGACAATGGGCACGATTGGGCCGACCGGAGCCCATGGCATCGCCGTCGGCGACCTTCCACCGGGAGTCCTGGGGACCGTCCTCCCCCACGCGCTAAACCAGGGGCTGATCGTCGAGGCCGCCCTCACCGGCGACCGTGCCCTCGCTCTCCAGGCACTCCTGAACGATCCCCTCACCCGCGACCTGGGCACAGCCCCCCGGCTGCTCGACGAGCTGCTGGACGCCCACCGGTCCCACCTTCCACGGTTCTTCTCATGACGAGCACCGTGGTCTTCCCGACCGATGCGCCCCAACCGTCGAATACGGAAGTCCTTCTGCAACTCCCTGTTTGCCGGCCGGTCCCGTCCGGTGAGGCCGCATCCATCGACCAGCCCCGCACGACTGGAACGCCATGGGCGTCGAACCACGGGAGCCATGGACGGGCTGCCCTGCTGCAGCATGTCGTTGCCGCATCGATCGGGTTTGGAGCGTGACTGGTCCAGCGGATCACTCCCTCCTCGCGCACGTCCGGCGGCTCGCCGCGTCCAACCGGCCCGCCCTCGCCTTCGACGCCGAGACCCCTGCCGAGTGGCAGGCTTGGCAGACCGCCCTCCGCTCTCGGCTGACCGAGCTGCTCGGCGGCTTCCCGGCGGAGTGCGGCCCGCTCGATGTCCAGATCACGCACGCCACCAACGAGGGCAGCTACGTCCGCGAGCGGCTCACCTTCCGGACGGAACCGGGCCTGCGCGTCCCCGCCTACCTGCTCCGGCCGAAGCGGCGGCCGCCCGAGCGACGGGGGGCGGCCGTCCTCTGCCTCCACGGCCACGGGCGCGGCAAGGACGATGTCGCGGCGGTCGCCGCCACGCCGCGCGAGCGGCAGCAACGCGTGACGGCCCTCTCATACGACTACGGGGCCCGGCTGGCAGAACGCGGCTACGTCGTCCTCGTGCCGGACGCCCGCGGCTTCGGCGAGTGGGCGGCGGCCGACGGGATGAACTGCGGGTGGGCGGCGACCTCGGCCTTGCTCCTCGGCACGACCCTCGTCGGGATGCGCGTCAGGGATGCCATGCGGGCGATCGACCTGCTGGTCGGGCTGCCGGACGTCGATCCGACGCGGGTCGGATGCGTCGGTCTCTCCTGGGGCGGAACGCACACGATGTGGACGGCTGCGCTGGACGACCGCGTCGCGGCCGCTGTAGTCAGCGGCGCGTTCGGTCGACTCGCGGACAGCCTGATCGAGTCGAGCGAGTGTCCCTGCCAAGTCGTCCCCGGGCTGCTCCCGGTTGCGGACCTGCCGGACATCGTCTCGCTGATCGCTCCCCGGCCGCTGCTCCTTCAGAGCGGGTTGGCCGACCAGCATTACACCCCCGAGGTGGTCGCGGAGGCGTTCGGGGTCGTGCGCCAGGCGTATGCGGTCGCCGGCGCCCCCGGGTGCGTGGCCCTCGACCAGTTCGCGGGCGGTCATGTCTTCCGGACGGAAGCCGCGGTCGATTGGCTCAACGGCCGGCTGTGATCCTGGCCTCAGGGTCCGACGATGCGCCGAGTCGCGATGGCCAGGGAAGGGTCGGCCCCGCTTCGGTGCAAAAGAGGCCGGTCCCGGCCATGGTCGCCGAGACGGCCCGCCGCGTTTAGTTCGGGAGCACGCAGACCACGATCGACACGGGCGACGACGCCGTCGCCGCGAGACAAAGGCGCCTCGGCGTCCAATGGAGATCCCCATGACGCGATCGATCCACCCATCCACCCGCATCTCCGCCGCCCTCGGCACCGCGCTCCACCGCCGCTCGCTGCTCAAGGGCGCGGCAGGGCTCGGCGCTGGGCTCGCCGGGCTCCAGGTGGGCAGCGCCCTCGCGGCCCCAACCGGACGCGGCGCGAGCCACCTCCTTGCCCGGCTCCAGGCCGCCGCGGACGCCGCCGCGCCCGAGAAGCAGGTCTTCATCGTCCCATCCGACCCGACTGTGACGTCGGTCCTCGACTTCTACGAGGCGGTCTACAAGCGTCCCAGCTACGCCGCCGACCTGTGGAGCGACCCGCTCGTCCGGGTCGACAAGGACTTCAACATCGTCCCCGGCGCGGCCCTCGAGTGGGGCGTCGGGGACGACGGCCTGACCTGGACCTTCAACCTCGACCCGAACCTCGTCTGGAGCGACGGCAACCCCGTCACCGCCGAGGACTGGGTCCAGACCTTCCGCTACGGCGCCGACCCGGGCCACGCTTGGGACTTCACGTGGTTCTTCCAAGGCGTCATCGACGGGTGGGACGCGGTGGTCGCTCCGGCCGACGGGACGACCCCAGCGGCGACCGAGTCGATCGGCGTGATGCAGGGGGCCGATGCGAACACCCTCATCATCAAGACCCAGAAGCCGGCACCGTACCTGCCGGCGATGCTGCTCTACTCCCTGCCCCTGTCGGCCGCCGCGCTCGCCTCAACCGGACCCCTCTACAACACCAAGCCGGAGACCGCCGTCTCGTCCGGCCCGTTCATCCTCGGCGAGTGGCTGCCGGACCAGCAGATCACCTACGTCCGAAACGAGAGCTACAAGGGCTCCCTGGAGGTCGACATCCAGAAGGTGATCGTCAAGCTGGCCTCGCTGGACACGCACTTCACGATGTACCAGGATGACGAGATCGACTACATGGAGGGACTGGCCCCGGCGGAGCAGCAGATTGCCCAGGCCGAGTTCCCCGACGACGTCAAGTCGTCCGTCGGCGACTTCCGGACCTTCTACCTCTACTTCGACACGACCAAGGCGCCGTTCGACGATCTCCGCGTGCGGCAGGCGTTCAGCCACGCGATCGATCGGGACCTGCTCGCCCAGCAGGTGCTCGGCCCCGAGGGCAGCCCGGCCTACTCCTGGCTCGCCCCCGGCTTCCCCGCCTCCCAGCGCGAGGCGATGTCCGGCATCCAGAACTTCGACCCGGCTGCCGGGCAGGCGCTCCTCGCCGAGGCCGGTTTCCCGGGC
>CADCWH010000040.1 GCA_902806395.1 uncultured Thermomicrobiales bacterium
ACCTCAGGACATTAGGTCCCCAGGTCGATCGGGCAGAACTGTCCGAGCTGGGCCTGAACCCGCTCCTTGACCGTCGCTAGCGCTTCGGCCGGCTCGGCCTCGCCGATGTAAGTCGCCTGCCAAGCGGCGGTCAGCTCGTCCCAGTACTGGGCGCCGACCGGCAGCGGCGGCCGGTTCTTGGCGATCGGCAACAATTCTTCGCTGAAGAACCGATGCCGCTCCTCGAAGAGAGTCGTGTCCTCCAGGAGCGCCGTCACCGTCGGCAAGTGGGCCGATTCCTTCGTGTAGATGCGCTGGCCGGCTTCCCCGGCGAACCAGCTCATGAACTCGCCGGCGCCCTCGGGGTTCTTCGCCCCCTGCGGGATCGCCAGAGACCAGCCGCCCGCCCAGGTCGACGGCTGGTCACCCTCGGCCGGGACCGGGATAAAGGTGATGCCATACTCCATGTCTGGGGCGTAGGTCCGGAGTTGGTTGATGTACCAGTCACCGGTGATCTGCATCGCCAGGGTGCCCGTGATGAACGGGTGCTCCTGCGCGGCGAAGCCGGGCTGCATCGAGGGCGATCCGAAGGCGGCGACCTCCTGGTACCCCAATGCCTCACAGTAGTCCTGGACCCACTGGAAGGCGGCGACGATGCGCTCGTTGTCGGGCGTCACTTCGCAGGCCTCTTCGTCGAAGAACTCGCCCCCGAAGGAGAACCCGTAGGTGTAGTGCCACCCCTGGTTCAGCCACGGGATGAAGCCCATTTGGGTGTAGTTCCCGTTGGCGTCCTTGACGTTGAGCTGGTTCGCGATCTCGGCCAGGGCGTCCCAGGTGACCGGGCCGTTCGCAGGATCCAGCGGGGCGTGGTCGACGCCGGCCGACTTCATCAGCGTGATGTTGTAGTAGAGCGCCCGGGCGTCGGTGTCGAAGGGAATCGAGTACGGCTTGCCATCGAACGACGACTCACTGACCGCGAACGGCAAGTGCGTCTCGGACAGCGGCTGGGCCAGCAGGTCGGTCAGGTCCTGCAGCAGACCGTCGGCGGCCCGCTGGGCAGTGATGAAGCGGTCCAGGTGATAGACATCGGGACCGGTGCCACCGCGGACGGCGGTCATCAGCTGGGTCACGTCCGTGACCTCGGCTGGCGGGAGCTGGCGCAGCTCCACCTGGGTGCCTGTCGACTGGGCATTGAAGGCGTCGGCCATACCCTGCAGGACGCTGAGGTCCGGTTCGACGAAGGTGGTCCAGAATTGGACCGGGGCGTCCTGGGCCCGGACGACCGGGGCCTTGCGGAGGGCGAGGCCGACCGCGCTGGCGGAGACGCCGAGGGCGGAGGCCCGGCGGACGACTTCGCGCCGGCTCAGGCGACCCTTCTGGGCCTTGTCGAGCAGCACTTTCAATTGAGCGTCGCGACTCGTGGTTTCCTGGTGCGTCATTGCACGACTCCTCGTCATCTTGACAAAGACCCGTCCCGGCTCGTCATCCTCCGGGTGGGCCATCAGGTTTCAGGTGCCTCGTCGCCTTCGCGGCGACGACTCGGGAATCGACCGGGCCGCCGATCTCGCCGGGACTACTGTGGTGGTCCCGGCCATGGCCCCGCTCGCGACGGCCGCGTCTCCTGCGGGGCGACCCACCTCCCTCCCTTCGATCCAAGCGCCGGGGCGACGCCTCAGACGATCACCGGAGTGACCGGGCCCTGACATTCGCGGGGCGGATGTCCTCCCCGGAGCCCCGCTGGTGTCCCGACCCGACACGGCACGCTAGCACCGGCCCATGGGGCTGTCAAACGCAGTTTCCGGTACCTTGAACTGTTACCGTACCGTGCCATCCGGCCGACGAACAGACGCCCAGCGCACCTCCGCCGGTCATGATCTCCTCGGGAGATCGATCGCCGCGGGGACCCTCGGCCGGAAGCCAGCTGGAGCCAGACCAGGGGACCCACGCGCGAGAACGGGATCGGACGTAAAATCTCCAGCGCGACCGCGTGACCACAACGAACCTTCGGTCGCGACCACCGGTCCCATCACCCCTGACTGGTCCCGGACGATCCCCTTCGTCGCCGGCATCCGGCACCCATCCGAAGGACTTCACCTATGCCCACCGTCGCCGTGGTCGGTTCGGGAATCGTCGGCGCCTCGGTCGCCTATCGCCTCGCCAAGGCCGGGGCCAACGTGACCCTCATCGATCGTGGCCAACCCGGCGGCGGCACCACCGCCCGCTCCTTCGCCTGGCTGAACGCCAATGCCAAGACGCCGCGCGCCTACTTCGACCTCAATCTGGAGGGGATGCGGGCGCACCGGGCGCTGCCCGATGAGCCCGACCTGGCCGGCATTGGCGACTGCATTCACTGGACCGGAAACCTGATCTGGGCCGGGCCAGCCGACGAGCGCGACCTCCGCCGGCGGGTCGAACGACTCCAGTATTGGGGCTACGCGGCGGAGTGGACCGACGCGGCCAGGGTCCAGGATGAGATCGCGCCACACCTGGCGTTCTCCGACCCCACGACCCCCGTTGCCCACTTCACCGATGAGGGGTGGGCCGATGCGCCGGGTCTGGTCACCTGCCTCGTCGGGGCCGCCTCCCGGGCAGGAACCACCGTCCGGGCCGGCGTCGAGGTGGTCAGCATCGAGGCATCGGGGGGACGGGTCGCCGGCGTGACCCTTTCCGATGGGGAGCGAATCGCCGCCGACCTAGTCGTCAATGCTGCCGGGCCGCATGC
>CADCWH010000041.1 GCA_902806395.1 uncultured Thermomicrobiales bacterium
AGGAATGACAGGTCCGGCCGGAACCCCGTCGCCACCACGATCTGGTCCACTGGCCCGATCGAGCGCTCCCCCGCCCGGGCCACGACCCGGCCCGCGCCGTCGACTTCCAAACCCGTGATCGCTGCCTCCTGGTGGACCGTGATCACTCCCCGGTTCACCAGCCGCCGCACACGCGTGCCCAATGCACCACGCTCCGGCAATTGGTCGGCCGCGCCTCCCCCGTAGACCCTGCCCCCCAGCCGTCGCCGCAGGACCCAATGGATCGTCGTGTCCGGCTCCTCCTCGGCCAGCCTCGCCAGGTCGAGCAGCACGTTGAAGGCCGAGGCCCCCCGGCCCGCCACCAGGGTCGCCTTCCCGGCGTACCGCGCCCGATCCGCTCCCGCCACGTCCGGGATGCCCGTTCGCAGGTGGTCTTCCAGCCGCGCCGAACGTTCCCCGGGCACCGGCAGGCCCGCCGCCCCGAGCGGGTTCGGCCGTTCCCAGGTCCCGGAGGCGTCGATCACCGCCCGGGCCAAGATCGTCCCCTCCGTCCCGTCCCCGCCCCGGGTCGCGACCAGGTACGGACGGTCCTCGCGTCCGCCGGAGGTCATCTTGTCCATTCCGAGGCGGGCGACCCCGGTCACCCGGGTGCCATACCGGACCCGCGGGGCCAGTTCCGGGCTCGCTGCCAGGGGCAACAGGTAGCGGTCCCGGAAGTCATCCCCCGTCGGGAATCGCTCCGGCTCGGGCGCCGACCATCCGGTGTCCGCCAGCAGCCGGGCCGAGGCCGGGTCGATCACGTATTGCCATGGCGAGAAGAACCGGACGTGGCCCCACTCCCGCACCGTGGCCCCGGCCGCGTCACCCGCCTCCAGCACCAGGGGTTCGATACCGCGCTCCAGGAGGTGTGCCGCCGCCGCCAGCCCGACTGGTCCCGCCCCGATCACCACCACCGGCAGGTGCCGCCGGTATTCCGGCGTGCCCACCGTGCCATCTTCGACCAATCCCACCGCCTCGGTCATCGTCGTTCCTCCACTATTCGCTATCCGGGGCGCCCCCGGCACGTACGGCGCCGTACCTCGTCTCCGGCGGTCAGCACATCGATAGATGTCGATATATCGGCTCGGACGGTGCCGGTCGTGGGCCTCACCGCCCGTCAGCGGGCCGGTTGCATGATCTGTCGCGCCGCCTCTGGGAACTCGGCCAGGCACGCCCGGTTGATGGCGTAGTAGGCCCAGGTGCCGCGCCGCTCGGCCTGGACGAATCGCGCGTCCCGCAGGATGCGCAGGTGATGCGAGATGGTCGGTTGGCCGAGCGAGAAGTGGTCGACGATCTCGCAGACGCAGAGTGGCCCTTCGTGGCGGGCGAGCAGGTTTAGGATCCGGATGCGCGTCGGGTCGGCGAGGGCCTTGAACCAGCTCGCGTAGGTCACCGCCTCGGCCTCGGAGACCAGCGACGTCTCGGGAGCGATCCCCGGACAGCAACCAGCAGCACTCTGGGGCTGCCTCGGCCCGTCTCCGTCCACCGTGTCTGCCCGGTCGATCGTCAGCACCATCGCGGCGCTCCTGGTCCCACGTCTCGATCCCTCCACCGACCTCACCTACGCGGGCATCATATGCGTTATATCGACGTATGTCAATATAGTGGCCTGCCAGATGGTGATCTGACCCGCTGGGGACCCACCGCGACCCAACGGGAACCGCTATCCTTCGCGCCAATGGCGGTCGGGCCACCCAGGTGCGTTGGTGTGGCCGTCGTGAGGGCGCGACGGGCAGTGAGGACGAAGGGGACGCGGGTGATCTTTTCGCGAGGCTCCGAGCGACGGAAGGGCGACACCTTGGCCGAGGGCCGGGCCAGCGGCGTGGTCGAGGTGGCGGAGCGCCTCCCCGCCGTCCCGGGCGGCGAGGTCCGCACCGGCTGGGAGTCCCTGATCGACCTCGCCCTCGCCGAGGACATCGGCAGCGGCGACGTCACCACTCTCGCCACCGTCCCCCCCGGCACCCACGCCCGCGCCACCCTGGTCGCCAAGGCCGAGGGTGTCCTCTCGGGGGTCGATGTCGCCGGGGCCGTCTTTCGCCGCGTCAATCCCGCCCTCGACTACCGCGTGCGCACGGGCGACGGCTCCCGCGTCCGTCCGGGTGACGTCGTCGCCAAGGTCGAGGGCTTGGCGCAGGGCATCTTGGCCGCCGAACGCGTCGCCCTCAACCTGCTCCAGCGACTCAGCGGCACCGCGACCCTCACGGCGGCCTTCGTCGCCGCCGTCGCGGGGACGAACGCCCGCATCGTCGACACCCGCAAGACCACCCCTGGCCTGCGCGCCCTGGAGAAGGCGGCCGTCCGCCACGGCGGTGGCCGCAATCACCGCGCCGGGCTCGCCGACGGCATCCTGATCAAGGACAACCACCTCGCCGCCGTCGGTGGCCCGGACCGCGTCACCCGGGCCGTCCAACGCGCCCAGGCGAGCGCCCCCCACACCCTACGCGTCGAGGTCGAGGTCACCACCCTGGAGGAGGTCGCCGAGGCCGTCGCCGCCGGTGCGGACATCATCCTGCTCGACAACATGGATCTCGCCACCATGCGGGAGGCCGTCGGCCTGGTCGCCGGCCGGGCCCGCCTTGAGGCCTCGGGCGGCGTCCGCCTCGACACCGTCCGCGCCATCGCCGAGACCGGCGTCGACATCATCTCCGTCGGCGCCCTGACCCATTCCGCCCCCGCCCTCGACATCAGCCTCCGATTCGACCTGACCTGACGCCCGTCGACACCGCGACGCGGTGAGACATCCGGTCGAGACGAGGATCGTCCTTAGAGGGGTGCAACTCGTCGCGCCGTTCACCCGGAAAGATCGATTCGACGCGAATCGCGGCGTCGGCAAACGGGCGCGGCACCGCGACGAGCCGGGCCATGACCCGGCTGCCACACCGTCACGCCGACGCCCCCGCGTACCGCCGCACGCCCCGTGTCCAGAACCAGCGGGACAGCGCCAGCAGTCCCACCGCAAGCCCCACCGCCCCCAGCAGCGTCGGGACCGTCAGCCGCCCGACTAGGCCGCTGGCCGGGATCGTGATCGCGAACGCGATCGGCACCACGAACGTCAGGGTCGCCCGCATCCACGGCGGGTAGATCCCCACCGGCCACCGCCCCGCCTCGTACATCCCCTGGAACACGTAC
>CADCWH010000042.1 GCA_902806395.1 uncultured Thermomicrobiales bacterium
CGCGTCTTGCCCAACTCGGAGTCGGTCAGGGCACGGTCCGGGGCGGTGAAGCGGACCCGGAACGCGAGGCTCTTCTTCCCCTCGCCCAACCGAGCGTCGCGATATTCGTCGAAGAGGGTCACCCCGCTGGCCAGCGGACCGGCCGCCACCGTGAGGGCACGCTCGACCTCGGCGGCCGTGCGATCCTCCGCGACCACGATCGCGAAGTCCTGCTCCACGGGGAGGAAACGCGGCACCGTGATAGGAGATTTCGCCGTATCCGTTGCTGCCAGGATGGCTTGCACGTCGAACTCCGCGACCATGACCCGGTCTGGCAGGTCGAATGCCTGGGCGGTGTCCGGCCGCAATTCGCCGAACCGGCCGACGACCGACTGGCCGGCGAAGACCTCCGCCGACCGACCCGGGTGCAATCCGCCCGAGGAGTCGTCTCCCAGCGGACGGTAGGACACGTCGCCGGGGAGGAGGCGACCGACCAACGCCTCGACGGTCCCCTTGAGATCCCAGAAGTCGATGGAGCCATCGTCCCCGAACCGGGAGAGCGGGACGCGCGACCCGGCCATCGCCAGGGCCACCATGGACCGCTCGTCTGGCAATTGGTCGCGGGTTGTCGGCAGGTAGACGCGGGCGATCTCGAAGACGCGGACGGCCGTCTCGTGCTTGAGGTTTTCGCGGACGAGGTGCAGCAACGACGGCACGAGCGTGGGACGGAGGATGTCGGCCTCCCGCTGCATCGGGTTGACGAGCCGGATGGTCTCGGCGAGCGATACCGGATGCAAGAAGCCCACCGCATCGTCCTCCGAGCAGCCCGCCAGGGATCGCAGGTCGTTGTCCGATGTCGTGACGTAGGTCATCACCTCGTCACAACCGAGGCCGGTCAGGGTGCGACGAACCCGCCCCTCGGCGAGGGCGACCGGGTCCCTCTCGACGGGTGGCGTGCGCCCGGCTGGTAGCGTCTCCGGCAGCTCATCGTAGCCGACGAGGCGGGCGATCTCCTCGATCACGTCCTCGCGGATGGTCACGTCGCGGCGATAGGTCGGGACGGTGACCGTCAAGGTGTCCCCGCCGTCGCCCGGCTCGATCCGGGGCTCGAAACCCAGGCGCCCGAGCGCCTCGGTCACCTGGTCAGCGGAGAAGGCGATGCCGAGCACGCGTTCGATCCGGCTCGTGGCGAACGAGATCGTCCGGGGACGGACCGGATCGGGATAGACATCCTGACTCGCGACGACCCGACTGCCCGGACAGAGTTCCAGGAGCAGCGCGACGGCCCGGGCCGCAGCTTCTCCCGCCAGTTCGGGGTCGAGCCCGCGCTCGTAGCGCGCCGACGCGTCGGTGCGGACGCCCAGGCCGCGGGCGGTCCGGCGCACGGACCCCATCTCGAACGTCGCGATCTCCAGTAGCAGGGCGGTCGTCTCGACGGTGACCTCGCTCTCCAGCCCGCCGATGACCCCAGCCACGCCGACCGGGCGCTCGGCGTCGGCGATCACCAACATGTCGGTCCCGAGCGTGCGCCGTTGGTGATCGAGTGACTCGATCGTCTCCCCGGCACGGGCCCGGCGGACGATGACGCGCTGTCCGGCGAGGCGATCGAAGTCGAACGCGTGCGTCGGTTGCCCGTACTCCAGCATCACGTAGTTCGTGACGTCGACCACGTTGGTGATGGAGCGGAGACCAGCCGCCGCGAGGCGACGGACCATCCAGGCGGGCGAGGGACCGACGGTGATCCCCTCGATCCGGACCGCCAGGTAGCGGTGACAGAGGTCGGGGTCCTCGACGGTCACCAGGTCCTCGACGCGGAGGGTAGGGTCGAGCGCGGGAGGAGCGGGCGGCGAGAAGGGGGAGCCAGTGACCGCCGAGGCTTCCCGTGCGATCCCCAGGACGGAGAAGGCGTGGGCCAGATTCGGGGTGATCTCGAACTCGACCACCTCGTCCCCGAGCCAATCGGCGAGAGGCACACCCTCCGGGGCGTCGTCCTCCAGGACCAGGATGCCCTCGTGTTCGTCCGAGAGGCCGAGCTCCTTCTCCGAGCAGACCATGCCCTCGGAGCGGACGCCGCGAATGGTGCCGGGCTTGAGTCGCTTCAGCTTGGGCGTCTCCGAGTAGGCATCGACCAACTCGGCCCCGGCGAGGGCCAGGGCGACCTTCTGGCCCGCGGCGATGTTCGGCGCCCCGGTCACCACCGTTAGGTCGGTCTCGTCGGCGACGACCCTGGCCAACACCAGGCGGTCGGCGTCGGGGTGGGGCGTCACGGACGCGACGCGCCCGACGAGGATGTTGTCCCATCCCGCCCCGAGGCGTTCGATCTTCTCGGCTTCCAGCCCGGCCATCGTCAGCCGATGGGCGATCTCGGCGGTCGGCAGGCTGGTCGGGACGGACTCCCGCAGCCAGCGCATCGGTACCTTCATGTCTGGGGCTCCCGGGTGTTCTTCGAGTCGCCAGGGGTCTCGTTTTCGGGTCAGGCGGTGATGGCGGCGAACTGCCGGAGGAACCGGAGATCGCCAGCGGCGAAGGCCCGGACATCATCGACGCCGTACTTCATCATCACCATCCTGGCGATGCCGAGGCCGAAGGCGAAGCCGGTGTAGCGCTCAGGGTCGTAGCCGACGCCGCGCAGGACGTCGGGGTGGACCATGCCGGCGCCGCCCATCTCGAGCCAGCCGGTGTGCTTGCAGACTCGACACCCGACGCCGTCGCAGATGGCGCAGTCCACCGCGTACTCGACGCCGGGCTCGACGAACGGGAAGAAGTCGCAGCGGAACCTGATCCGGCGGGTGGGGCCGAACAATTGGCGGGCCAGTTCGGCCAGGACGCCCTTCAAGTCGGCCATCGTGATCCGCTCGTCCACCACCAGCCCCTCGATCTGGTGGAACATCCACTCGTGGGAGGCGTCCTGGGCCTCGTACCGGTAGCAGCGGCCCGGGATCACCACGCGGACGGGTGGAGTCGTGGATTCCATCGTCCGGGCCTGCATCGGGGAGGTGTGGGTCCGCAGGACGATCTCCGGGCCACCTTGCCCGGTGTCGACGAACATCGTGTCCCAGACATCGCGGGCCGGGTGGTCGGCCGGGATGTTCAGAAGGTCGAAGTTGTAGTGCCCGGTTTCGACCTCGGGCCCGTAGACGGTCCGGAAGCCCATCAGGGCGAAGATATCACTCAGTTCGTCGATCATCGCCGAGATCGGATGGACGGTGCCCATGTGCCGGGGCCGCCCCGGCATCGTGACGTCCAGCCTCTCGCCCGCGAGGCGTCCGACGATCGCCGACCGCTCGGCGTCGGCATGGCGGGCCTCGAAGCTGGCCTGGAGTTCCAATTTGAGGGCATTGGCCGAGCGGCCGGCCGCCGGGCGCTGGTCGGCGGGCAGGCTGCCGAGAGAGCGAAGGAACCCCGTCAGGGTGCCCTTGGGGCCGAGGAAGGTGCGTTCCCATGTCAGGAGCGCATCGAGACCGTGGGCCTGGTCAAGGGCAGCCATGGCCTCGGCCCGAAGGGCATCCAGAGACGGGACGGTCACGTGTGCAGTCATGGAGCGCCTCGGGTGGGTGGCGTTAGGCCAGAAAACGACACGTCCCCTCGCCAGGGACGAGGGGACGCCACGCGGTACCACCCTGGTTCACCGGCAGGGCCGGTGCGCTCGCGGCGGCGAGGGTCGCCGCCTGGCCCGTTAATGGGGGCCGGCCAGGGCCGGCTAGCACGCCCGGGGGCGCTTCACCGGCTCACTCGGGAGCGAACTTCGCGAGGGTCCCGCGGCGGTGGCTCGCAGTCGATGGCGCACCGTCCCTGGTCGGCGGGGGTCCCGGCTACTCTTCTCCGTCGTCGCGTTGGTCGTCTTCGCTTGTTCCCACGAGTATACCCGAAGGCGCCCGACCGACTCGCTATACTCGCGGTCGGGACACCTGGGACGGTCATCCCGGCATGGGGTGACGACCGAAGAGCGTAGGGAAGGGAAGAGCCGGTGTCGATCATCGCCATGGTCCGGGCGCGCGAGATCCTCGATTCCCGCGGGAATCCGACGGTGGAGGCCGAGGTGACCCTCGGTGACGGGACCACGGCGCGGGCCGCCGTGCCGTCCGGGGCGTCGACCGGTGCCCATGAGGCGGTCGAACTGAGGGACGGCGACAAGAAGCGGTATGGCGGTAAGGGCGTCCTGACGGCGGTCGGGCACGTCCACGACGAGATCGCCGAGGCGGTCGTCGGCCTCGACGCGCTAGACCAGGTGGCGGTCGATCAGATGATGATCGACCTGGACGGAACTGCCGACAAGGGTCGCTTGGGGGCGAACGCGATCCTGTCCGTTTCGCTGGCGACGGCGCGGGCGGCGGCCGACTGGTCGGGGTTGCCGCTCTATCGCTACCTCGGCGGCACCCATGCGCGGACCCTGCCCGTCCCGATGATGAACATCCTCAACGGCGGCAAGCACGCCGAGGGCTCCAGCGTGGACATGCAGGAGTTCATGGTGATGCCGGTCGGCGCGCCGACGTTCCGGGAAGGACTCCGGGTCGGGACCGAGGTGTTCCACGAGCTGAAGAAGATATTGCATGGGCGGGGTCTCAGCCCCCACGTCGGCGCCGAGGGCGGTTACGCCCCGAGCATGCCCTCCAATGGGGCCGCGGTCGAGGTGATCCTGGAGGCGATCGACGCCGCCGGGTACCGGGCGGGTGAGGATGTCGTCCTCGCCCTGGACCCGGCCTCGACCGAGTTCTATGAGGGGGGGACGTATACGCTGGCCGGCGAGGGCACGTCACTATCGGCGGCAGAGATGGTCGAGTATTACGCTGACTGGTGCGCCCGGTACCCGATCGCCTCGATCGAGGACGGCCTGGCCGAGGACGACTGGGACACCTGGCGGACATTGACGGACCGCGTGGGCGATACGGTCCAATTGGTCGGCGACGACCTCTTCGTGACCAACGTCGAGCGACTGAACCGGGGCATCGCCGAGAAGGCGGGAACCGCGATCCTGGTCAAGGTCAACCAGATCGGCACGTTGACCGAATCGATGGACGCGATCCGGGTGGCCCAGCGCAACGGCTTCGGTGTCGTGGTCTCCCACCGTAGCGGCGAGACCGACGACACGTTCGTCGCCGACCTCGTCGTGGCCACGAATGCGGGCCAGATCAAGACTGGCGCTCCCTCGCGGATGGACCGGGTCGCCAAGTACAACCAACTCCTCCGCATCGAGGAGGCCCTGGGCGACACGGCGGTCTACCCTGGCAAGGGTGCGTTCTCGGGGACGTGGTAGGTAGGCGCTACGCCCGTCATCCCGATCCTGGGGAGGGCTCTCGGACCAATGACGACTGGTCCATCGCGGCGGGCACCGTGAGACCCAGCAGACCCAGCACGCTGGGTGCGACGGCGCTCAGGACGCCACCTCCCCGCAGCGTCGCGTGACGGTGGGGGGAGCCATCGGGCACGACCAGGACCAACGGCACGGGGTTGGTCGTGTGGGCGGTCATCGGTTCCGCGGTGACCTGGTCGATCATCTCCTCGGCATTGCCGTGGTCGGCGGTGACCACGACCGAGCCACCGGCGGCGAGGGTCGCCTCGACGACCTGGCCCAGACACGCATCGACCGTCTCGATTGCCGTGATGGTGGCCGCGAGGTCACCGGTGTGGCCCACCATGTCGCCGTTCGCGAAGTTGACGACGACGAAGCGATTCTCGCCAGAACGGATCGCGGCGATCGCGGCCGCCGCGCCGCCGGCGGCGCTCATTGCCGGTGCCAGGTCGTAGGTCTGCACCTTCGGAGAAGCCACCATCGCCCGCACCTCACCGGGGAAGGGCTCCTCTCGGCCGCCGTTGAGGAAGAACGTGACATGGGCGTACTTCTCGGTCTCGGCGATGTGGGCCTGGCCCAGGCCGGCGTCACTGACGACCCGGGCCAGCGGCACGTCGACATCTTCAGGGGGGAAGACGACGGTGACACCGTCGGATTCGAAGTTGGCGTGGTACCGGGTCAAGGTGATCACCCGTCGGAGCGGCTCGGTATCGCCACGGTCGAAGCCATCGAACGTGGGAGAGACCATCGCCTCCGTCAGTTGGCGGGCCCGGTCGGCACGGAAGTTGAACCAGACCACCACATCGTGTGGGCCGATGCCCGGGTATGGGGCGTCACCCTTCCCGATGATCACTGGAGAGATGAACTCGTCGGTGATCCCGGCGAGATAGGCCGAGGCGATCGCCGCCTCGGCCGTCGGGGCGCTCGGACCGATGCCCCGGACGATGGCGTCGTAGGCGACCCGGGTCCGGTCCCAGCGGTGATCGCGATCCATGGCGTGGTAGCGGCCGGACACCGTGGCGATCCGGCCGGAGCCGAGGGCAGCCAGGGTGGCCTCCAGGCGGGCGATCGCGCCGCGGCCGGCCGATGGTGAGCTATCCCGGCCATCGGTGATGGCGTGGACCAGTGGGTCCCCTATGCCGGCGTCGGCCGCGACGGCGATCAGGGCATCGAGGTGGCGCTGGTGGGCGTGGACGCCGCCGTCGCCGATCAGTCCGATCAGGTGCAGGCGCGACCCGGTCCTGAGCACCTCGGCGAAGGCATCCCGGAGTACCGGGCTGGCGGCGAGAGAACCATCGGCGATGGCACGGTCGATCCGCGTGATCCACTGGTAGACGACGAATCCGGCCCCGAGGTTGAGGTGACCGACCTCGGAGTTACCCATCTGGCCCTCCGGCAGGCCGACGGCCTCGCCCGAGGCGGCGAGGGTCGTCGTCGGGTATGCCTCCCACAGGCGGTCGAACACCGGCGTCTCGGCCAAAGTGACCGCGTTGCCGGGGCCGGGCGGCGCTAGGCCCCAGCCGTCGAGGATCACCAGGACCACGGGTGCGGCGGGGGTAGCGGAGACGGACATCGGGGCTCCTGGGTGGCGGGGTTTACGCCCGGCAACGGTTGGCGAGCGGACCATGGGATAATCTCGCCGGTAACGAGCGTATGATGCCGGACCGGGCCGCAGTCGGGCGACCCGGCTGCCGAACAACGGGACCGTGGGGGAGGGACGAGGCGATGGCCACCTATGCCGTGACGTTGATCGCGGGTGACGGGATTGGGCCGGAGGTTTCCGCGGCGACCCGGCGGGTGCTGGAAGCGACCGGGATCGGGTTCGACTGGGACCACCAGGAAGCTGGTAGCGACACGCTCGAGAAGCACGGCAGTCTCCTGCCGGAGGCGACGCTGGCCAGTATCCGCCGGAATTCGATCGGCCTGAAGGGTCCGATCACGACGCCGATCGGGACCGGTTTCCGCAGCGTCAACGTCGGGCTACGACACGAGCTTGGCCTATATGCCAATCTCCGCCCGGGTAGGACCATCCCCGGGGTGCAGAGCACGTTCGACGACATCGACCTGGTGATCGTGCGCGAAAACATGGAAGACCTCTACGCCGGGATCGAATTCGATACCGGCACGGACGAAGCCCGGACGATGATCGGGGCGCTGGGCGGTGTGCAGTCGAAGGAGATCTCGCCCGAAGCCGCGATCGGCATCAAGGTCATCACCCCCGAAGGCTCGCGGCGGATCGTGCGCTTCGCCTTCGAGTACGCCCGGGCGAACGGCCGCCGCCTGGTGACGGCGGTCCACAAGGCCAACATCATGAAGTTCACCGACGGCTTGTTCCTCCACGTCGCCCAAGAGGTGGCTGCCGAATACCCTGACATCGAGTTCAACGACCGGATCATCGACAACATGTGCATGCAGCTGATGCAGAAGCCCGATCAATACGACGTGATGGTGATGCCGAACCTGTACGGCGACATCGTCAGCGACTTGGTCGCCGGGATGGTCGGTGGCCTCGGCGTGGCGCCGGGTGGCAACATCGGTGAGGGCGTGGCGGTCTTCGAGCCGATCCACGGCTCTGCCCCGAGCCACGCCGGAAAGAACGAGGCGAACCCGACGGCGATGATCCTCTCCGGTGCCCTGATGCTGCGGCACCTGGGTGAGCGGTCGGCCGCCGAGGCGGTCGAAGCGGCGGTGGCGGCGGTGATCGCCGAGGGCACAAGCGTCACGTACGACCTGCGGGCGGACCGCGACCCGGCCAAGGCGGCGGGAACGACAGGGATGGCCGACGCGATCATCGCCAAGTTGAGCTAATCGCGACATCGGTCCAACTCGCCTACGGGTGGGCACTCCGCAGTATCAGAGGCGATGGCCAAAGTCGGCCGTCGCCTCGTACTCGTTGGGGGACCAGGGATCGCGCCAGGACTCGGACTCGAAGCGGCGGGGGGCGAAGCGGTCTAACTCGAAGAGCCCGCAGCGACCGTCCAGGACGAGGTCGGCCAAGGCGCGCCCGACGGCAGGACCCTTCTTGAATCCGGCACCGCTGAACCCGGCGGCGATCCAGAGGCCGCGTGGGCCGAGCGGGCCAATCAGGGGGTGGGTGTCAGGACTCATGTCGTAGAGGCCGGCCCACCCGTACGAGACCGAGGAGTGGGCCATCGCCGGGAAGCGGCGGGCGATGGCCTGGCGGGCCGCTTCGCCGTAGGCCTCGTCGCTGGACCGGACATATCGGTCGGGGTGAACCGGGTCGTGCTGGTCTCCCCCGGCCACGCCGACCAGGGTGCGCCCTGGCCCGTAGGGGCGGCAGAAGAAGCCGCCGACTACGTCGACGTAGGCGAAGTGGGCCGGCTCCAACGTCAGCGGCCGAACCAGGACGGCCAGCTGGACCCGCAGCGCGGTGATCGGCAACGCGATCCCCGCAGTCGCCGCGATGGCCGGGGAATGGGCCCCGGCCGCGATGACCACGTGTTCCGTCGCGATCCGCTGTCCTTCGACCATCACGGCCGCGACGCGTTCGCTCGTCAGCACGACACTGGTCACAGCCGACCGCTCGACGATGCGGACGCCCAGGCGGCGGCAGGCCAGAGCCAGGGCGCGAACGGCGGCCGGCGCATCGACGTAGCCGCTGTCGGCCTCCAGCGCGACGTCGCGAAGGTCATCGGTCCGGGCGTGGGGCTGGAGGGCGCGGAGTTCGTCCGGGGTGACGATGCGGGTCTGGACGCCGACGCCACGCTGCATGGTCACGTTGCGCCGCAGGCGGTCCATGTTGTCGTCGCCTGGTGTCCCGATCGAGGGACCCACCGGCACGGTGACCACCAACGGGGTCGGGGTGTGGACCGGGACGGGGTCAACGAGATCCGACCAGCGACGATAGACGTCGAGGCTCCAGTTCGCGAGGTGGGTCTCGGGCCGGTTGGTGTAGTGCTGTCGCAGCAAGGCGCCGGTCCGGCCGCTCGCCC
>CADCWH010000043.1 GCA_902806395.1 uncultured Thermomicrobiales bacterium
ACCTGACGCGCGAGCGGGCAACCCCGCACCCGGAACGGCCAACGATGGTGACGACGAGACCATTCGGTCTCCACGCCAGGATTCCGGTCCAACCCGGCTCCTCGCCTACCACGCATCGTTCCCCGGTACGGTGACGATCGTCCTGCTTGAAGGCCCCGGTGGAGCGCGTCGGCGTTGTCATGTCCAGGCATCACGATCATCTGGCACGCCGGACCTCGGTGCTCCCCTGTACCCAGATACCATCTCCCTACGACGCGGCCCGACGACGGGGGATCGGCGTGCGATCGTCGTTCTCGTCGGGCCGGTACGACGAGACACGTCGTGGCATCGGGCACGTCCCGCGTGAGGTCGCGGCGCCGGACGTGCGGTGGGGCCAGTGCGACGACGGGACCGGGCGGTGACGGGTCACGGTGTCGATTAGACTGTTCGGGGCAAGATTGACTGCCGGGGCATCATGGACCCGTTATCCCCATGATTCGGTGAGGGACTGCCAATGTTGGCCGTCCCTTTTTCGCGTCGCCTGATCTCCTCCAATGGTGCTCTGGCGACACCGGGGAACACGATGGACGGCAGCTGGCACGTCAATCCCGCGGCTGCCTTGCTCGCCCTGGCGGTGCTCAGTGGCCCCCTGACCTGGTTGGTCGGGCGCTGGCGACCCAGTCTGGCGTGGCAGGCGGGGGCCCTGCTGGCGGGTGGAGGGCTGGTGACGACGATCGTCGCGATCGCCACCGGCGATCATGCGGTCGACGTGGCGTGGGCTCCCACCTGGGGGCTGCGGCTCGCGTTCGACCTGGATGGCCTGGCCCGGCTCTATGCGCTCCTGGCGACCGGGATCGGCCTGCTGGTGGTGATCTATGCCGGGCGCTACGTCCCTCTGCACCTCCATCATCAGGGACGCGACCAGCGGGAGGCGGGTCCGTTCTTCGCCGCGCTGCTCCTCTTCATGGGGGCGATGCTGGGCCTGGTGATGGCGCGAGACCTGGTCGCGCTGTTCGTGTTTTGGGACCTGACGGCACTGGCCTCGTATCTCCTGATCTCCTACGACCGACACGATGCCAACGCCCGCGACTCCGCCCTGATGGCCCTCCTGATCACCGGCATCAGCGCACTCGGTCTCCTGATCGCCGCGTTGTTGCTCGAGGACCGGTACGGCACCTTCGACCTGCGGGCGATGATCGCGGCCGCCGAGGACGGGGACCACTCTCTCGGACTGACCATCGGCATCTTGATCCTGGTCGCGGCCCTGGCCAAGAGCGCCCAACTCCCCCTTCACATTTGGCTGCCCCGAGCGATGGCGGCGCCGACGCCGGTCTCGGCCTACCTGCACTCGGCGGCGATGGTCGCGGCCGGGGTGTTCCTGATCGGGCGGTTCTACCCCCTACTGGCGACCGAGCCGCGCCTGCTCGACGGCTTGGCCGTCGTCGGCGCGGGCTCGATGGCCATCTCCGGGGTGCTGGCGACGACCCGGGCCGACATCAAGCAGGTGCTGGCCTACTCGACGATCTCCCAGTATGGCTACGTCGTGCTGATGCTTGGCCTCGGCGGCCACGGCCACTATGGCGCCGTGGCGGCGATGTTCTACGTCGTCGCCCATGCCCTGGCGAAGACCGCCCTCTTCCTGACTGCCGGGGCGGTCACCGAGGCCACGGGCGAACGGCGGCTGGACCGCCTCGGCGGGCTGTGGCGCTCGATGCCGGCCCTGGCAGCCGGGAGCGGCGCGGCGGCGGCTGGACTCGCCGCGCTGCCGCTGACCGTCGGTTTCTTCAAGGACGAGCTGTTCTTCGCCGCTGCCCTGGAGCGGGGTCCGGCCGCGGTCGCGGTCGCCGTGGGCGGGGCGACGCTGACGATCGTCTACATCGGCCGGTTCTGGGGCGGGATCTTCCTGGGTCCGCCGCGGGCGACGGCGCGCCCGGTGCCCATCGCGCTCGTCGGGCCAGTGGTGGTGCTGGGTGCGGCCATCCTGCTGACGGGAATCATCGTCGGGCCGGTGACGCGGCTGGCCGAGGCGGCGGCGGCGGTGAGCCTGCGCGAGGCAGTCACGGTCTCACCCGCCTATCACCTCGATGCCCGACCCGAGAACCTGATGGCCCTGGCCAGCTTTGCCTTGGGCGGGACGCTGCTGGCGACGCGAGGAGCATGGGCCCCGGCGGCGATGGGCCTGGCGCGGTTCGGCCAGCGATTCGGTCCGGCACGCCTCTATCGGCGGAGTCTGGACGAGTTCGAGCGGTTTTCCAGCGCGATGCGCCGGGTCGAGGTCCGCGACCTCCGGGGTCGCGTCGCGACCATCTTGTTCCCGGCCGGCGTCCTGGTGGTCATCGCGCTGGTCACCACGTCGCCGCAGGACACCTTCACCGTGGGCGCGATTGGGCGGGGAGACGCCGCTCTGGTGATGATCCTGCTCGCGACCTGCGGTGCGGGCATCGCCAGCACGCTGCCGCGAGACCACCTCTCGATGGCGCTGACCGTCTCGGGCGTCGGGTATTGCCTGGCGGTGACCTACGCCCTGTTCGGAGCGCCCGACGTGGCGCTGGTGGCAGTGCTGGTCGAGACGATGTTCGCGGTGTTGTTCCTGGGCACGTTGTCGTTGCTCCCCCGACGCATGCTGGCCGAGGAGGCCGCCGAGCCGGAAGACCACCATCATGGGCGCCGTGACCTGGCGCTGGCGGTGGTGGCGGGGGTGATCGCCCTGGTCGTGTCGTGGAGCGCGCTCTCGCGACCCTCGTTCCGGGAATCGGTGGCGGCCGACTACGTCGAACTGGCGCCCGATGCCCATGCCAAGGATGTCGTGACCGTGATCCTGACCGATTTCCGGGGCCTCGACACGATGGGAGAGATCACGGTGATCGGGATCGCGATGCTGGGGATCGTCGGGCTGCTGCGACGAGGCCGCCTGCGATGAGCACCCTGGACCGATCTCGCATCGACCCCAGCGTCACCACGGTGCTGACCCAGACGGTCGCCCGGCTCCTACTCGTGCCGATCTTCATGGTCGCCCTGGCGATCCTGGTCAAGGGATATGCCGATGTCGGCGACGGGTTCAGCGCCGGGGTCGTCGCCGCCCTCGGTGTCTTGCTGCAGTACGTGGCGTTCGGGTACCAGGCGATCCGGCGTCTGGCGATCGTCCGCCTGGCACCCTACGGCGCCCTGGTTGGCGTCGTGATCTCCCTTGGCGTGACCTTCATCCCGGTGATGACCGGCGAACCGCTCCTACGCCACGCGCCGGCCGCGGGCGAGCCGGTGGCCCACCTCGGGGCACTGGAACTCATCACCCCGGTCCTCTTCGATGTCGGGGTGTTCTTGGTCGTGTTCGGATTCGCGGTCGGGGTGATCGGGACGATCGCCCGGATTCACCCGCGCCGTGGCGAGCCGATGCGTGGAGCCGGGAGCATGGGAGGTGACGAGGGATGACGCTGCTCTTCGCGGTGGCAGTGGCGATCCTGTTCGGGAGCGGCGCCTATCTGCTCCTGAAGCACGATCTCGTCCGGGTGGTGATCGGGATGGTCCTGATCTCGAATGCGGCCAACCTGTTCATCATCTCGGCCGGGCTCTCGCGGGGACAGGCCCCGATCTATCCCCTGGTCGAGGGTGAGCCCGTCAGCGACCCGCTGGTGCAGGCGATGACCCTGACGGCGATCGTGATCAGCTTCGGGGTGGCGGCCCTGTTGCTGGCCCTCGTCTACCGGGTCTATACCAGTCATCTCTCGCTCGACCTCGACGAATTGGCCGAGGCCGATGAGCGGGACGAGGCGGTCCGGGATCTCGCGACGTTGACGGGGAGACCGCGGTGACCGGCGACCTGACGGCGCCCCTGGGCCTGGTTTGGTTCGCGGCCATCGGCCTCGCGTTCTTCGACGGGCGCCGTGCCTGGGTCGGCTGGGCGGCGGTCGTCGCCTTGGCCACTACCCTGGCCGGGACCGTGGCCGTGGCGATCGATGTCGCCCGCAACGGACCGCAGACGGTCGTGGCCGGGGGATGGCCGAGCACGATCGGGATCACGCTGGAGGCGGACGCGCTCGGGTTAACCTTCGCGCTGCTCTCCCTGGCCGTCCTGCTCGTCGCGCTGGCCTACGAGGTCCTGGCGGGAGTGACGGCACTGGGGTTCCCGGCCCTGGTCTTGGCGATGGCGACCGGCCTGCTCGGGCTCTGCCTGACCGCCGACCTGTTCAACTTCTACGTCTTCTTCGAGATCGCGATGGTCTCGGCCTACGTGTTGACCGGCTACGGCGACCGGCCGCACCAACTGCGGGCGGCGACGATCTTCCTGACTGTCAACTTGCTGGGGTCGGTCCTGTTCCTGATCGCCATCGCGGCGCTCTACCACCTGACCGGCACCCTCGATATGGACCAGTTGGCGATCCGGATCCCGATCGTCCAGACCAATTCGGCGATCCTCAGCGCGACGTTGATCTTCGTCGCCTTCGGTATCAAGCTGGGGCTGTTCCCGTTCCACTTCTGGCTGGCCGCCGTCTACACCGGCACGCAGCCGGCGGTGGCGGCGATCCTGAGCGGGGCACTGGTCAATATCGGCAGCTATGGACTGTTGCGGATCGGGGGCGGGCTGTTGCCCCGCGAGTTGGAGCAGGGCGCACCGATCTTGCTCGCGCTGGGTGCGGCGAGCATCCTCTACGGTGGCCTCCAGGCCATCTCCTGCGGTGATCCCCGGGAGGTACTGGCCTATTCGTCGATCGGCCAGGCGGGGTACATCTTGATCTGCCTAGCGATCGGTGGTGAGCTGGGGTACGCGGCGGCGGTCCTCTTCGCGGTGACCAACGCGATCAACAAGACCCTGTTGTTCCTGGTCGTGCCGCTGCGCGGACCATGGGTAACGGCAGCGGTGATCGTCGGGGCGGCGAGCGTGGCGGGCATCCCGCCCGCCACCGGATTCTTCGGCAAGGCGGCGGTCTTCCGGGCCGCCGTGGCGGATGGGAACATCGCCATCCTGACCCTGCTGGTCGCCGGCGGTGCCCTGTCGTTCATCTATATGTTCCAGATGGTCGGGCGGCAGGATTGGGGGGCGGGCGACGGCGTGGGGCCAAACTGGTCCGACAGTCATCTCCCGGCGACCAGGGTGATCGCCGGCAGCGTGGCGGTCGTGGTCATCGGCCTCGGGGTCTGGCCCGAGCCACTCTTGGTCTTGAGCGAGGCGGCAGCGGCGGTGCTGGTCGCCCGACTGCCATGAGCGGGAGGAGATGGTACGGATGACGCGGATGCTGTTCTCGCTGGTCGTCGCGACCTTGATCTACGCGATGACCCTGGCGAGCTTCCATCCCTGGGACCTGGCGATCGGGGCCCTGGCGAGCGGGAGCCTGCTCCTCATGTTCCGATCATTCCTCTTCTCCGCCGAACCCCTCCCGGCCCCGGACTTCGCCCGCCGGATGATCATGTTTCTGCCTTTCGCCGGAATGGTCGTCAGCGACATCGTGAGAGGCACCTGGCACGTCGCCCTGGTGGTGTTGCACCTGCGGCCCTTGAATCACCCGGGCATCGTCGCCGTGCCGATCGCGGCCCGGACCCGGCTCGGGGTGGCGGTGACCGGGTTAGCGTCCACGTTATCGCCGGGGTCCTTCTTGGTCGACGTCGATTGGGAGCACGACGTGATGTATTTCCATCTCTTGGAGGCCGCCGACCCGGACCAGATCCGGGCTCAGTACCAACGGTCCTACGATCGGTACCAACGCCACGTGTTCCCCTGACCGCACCGATGCTCCGACCATCCGGGTCGGGAGCCAGACGAGGCCCATCGTTCGGTCAGACCAGCATGATTTCCGGGAGGGTGCGCGATGCATGTGCAGGTGTTCTACGCCGCGGCGGGATGGATGACGATCCTGCTCATCGTCGCCCTGATCGGGGTGATCCGGGCGGACGCGGTGATCGTCCGGCTCCTGGCGCTCGACGTGTTGACGTTGATCCTGACGGGGCTGCTGATCCTCTTCGCCAACGCGAACACGGACTCGTCCTACCTCGACGCGGCGCTGATCCTGGCGCTGCTCTCGTTCATCTCGACCCTCGCGGCCGCACGGTATCACCATGACCGGAGGATCTTCTCGTGATGGGGGAGATCGGACCCTGGATCGCGGATGCGCTGGTGATCTTTGGCTCGGTGATCATCACGATCGGGGTCTATGGGGTCGTGCGGATGCCCGACATCTATACCAAGCTCCACGCGGCGAGCAAGTCCGCCTTCCTCGGCATCAATGCCATCGTGGCGGCATCGCTGTTCTCCGGGGACGCGGCGACCATCTGGCGGGTGTTGCTGATCGGGGCGGTGTTGACCCTGACGACCCCGGTGGCATCGCATGTGATTGGCCGCCGGGCCAGCGTCCAGGATCACGTGCCGATGGAGACGCCCGGGGCGATCGACGAGTCGGGGCACCACCTCGCCGACATGGTGACGAATACCGGTACGGTCCCCGGCGCCACCGCGGGAGCGGTCGCGGGGACACGCCCCGAGCGACTCCCGAGAGTCGGTGAGGTGACCGGCGCCTAAGCAGGGGTCGCGAGTTCCCGCGGGGCAACCGCCCCCGCAAGGTCCTGGGCCGGCGCACACCGACAGAGGTGTTCAACCCGGTAGCCGCCATCGGGCACCGCCAGCTCGCCCCCACCAGCCCGCCGGAGCGCTGACCGGTGCACGGTCATGCCGATGAGCGAGCGTGGGGGGTGCGTCGCCGAGGAACCGGTCCGGTGGCGTTTTAAGGTTTGAAGAAACTCGTCCGAGGTCGGTGCGCATGCCAGGGTGCGAGATCAGATTGCGTGAGCCCGCGCCGCCGCGCTGCGGCGACGCGACAAGCCGCACCCGAGGACAAATCACGTCAAGCCGTAACTCGCGTGGGTCGGTATCGCAGGGAGACCGCCCCCGACCGGAACTCATGGCGGTCCACGAGCTCGAGCTGGATGCGCTCGCGCAGACCGGCTAGCAACGTCGGCCCGTGTCCGGCAAGGACCGGCTGCACAAGGAACTCGTACTCGTCGATCAGTCCCAGATCTGCCAACGCCAGGGGGAGCGTCACGCCACCCACCCACAGGCCCTCGCCTGGCTCCTGCTTGAGCCGCTGAACCGCTTGCCCCAAGTCACCTCGCACCAGCTCGGCATTCCAATCGACCCCGCTCAGCGTGCTCGACACGACGTACTTCTTCGCCCGGTCGATGGTCTCGGCGAACGGGATCTCCCACTCATCCATCCAGTC
>CADCWH010000044.1 GCA_902806395.1 uncultured Thermomicrobiales bacterium
CGCCGGGTTATCGCGGTCTCCAGTGACACGGTGGGTGACGCCTGGGTCACCATGGCGATGTCCGGAGAACGGGGCACGGGTCGCGCGCCCGACGGGTCTCCACCAGACCTCACCACCCGACGTCACGCTCCCGCATCGAATCAGGATCATCTCACCACCCTTCTCGCGCTGACTTGATCGGTCCAATGCCGGAGGCGACCCGGCGGGGTGTCCCGGCCCGGACTGGGGCACTCGCGGCCCTGGACGCCTGGGTGCCGGGTTCCCCGGTCCTGGCGTGGTGCGTAACGCGAGATCCGTCTCCCGACACCATGACACCGTATGCTTCACGTGCGGCTCTCGGGCGAGGGATCGCTGAGCCCCGACGTGGTGTTTGCCCCATCGGCCCAACTTTCCGGCAGACATCGACGGGTACTGGGCAACGCTCCCGCAAACGGAAACGTCGGCGGACCGATGCCCACCGACGGGGCCATCTCTCTCGGGCGCCGCCCCCGGCCGCGATCACCGATCCAGGAGCGTGACATGGACGACTCGACCAAACGCCCACCGCTCATGGCTCGCCCACCGGAGCGCGCACCGATGGCGCCCCGCGCACGCTTGACCCGAGCCACGGGGACCCCGGATGCTCCGGTGGCGTCCGGGATCGGGGTGGATACCGCTCGCCGGAACCCGGCCCTGGCAGGGATGGGTGCAGCCCTGGTGATGCTGGCGGCCCAACTCGTCTGGCGGGTGGCCGGGTCCGGCGACGGCTCCGTCCCGAGCTTCCCGGAGATCATCGTCGCCGCGATTTCGCGCCTGACGCCCCTCGACATCTTCGGCACCGTGACCGAGACCTACGGCAGCCTCGCCAAGCAGAGCCTGTTCGTCGCCGTGCTGGTCGGCATCATCGCCTTCGGCGCCTCCGCCGGGGACTGGGCCGACCGGATCGCCGGGAGATCGGGCGCTGGCCCGGGGCGCCGGGTCGGGGCGGGCATCGCGGTCGCGATGGGCTTGCTCCTCTTCACGGGCCTGGTCATCCTCCCCGTCGCCCACCTCGGCGCCTTCGCCGCCGACAGCGGGGCCAGCGGTACCATCCAGGTCCAACTCCTGCTCACCTTCGCCCTCTTCGGCTTCACCTGGGGGTGGCTTTCGGCCCCAGCCAAGGCGGCCCCGGCCTGGTCCGACGATGCGGACGCCATAGGCCGTCGCCAGATGCTGGGTCGGGGCAGCCGGGCCCTGCTCGCGGTGTTCGGCCTGGCGGTGGTCGGCGACAGCGCCCGCCGCCTGCTCGGCTCCGGACCGGAGCGGGACGTTGAGGCCAGCCGGACCGACGCCCAGGCGATCGCCAACGCCGCCCGCCAGCCCGCGGCCGTCGCTTCCCCCGTCGCCAGCCCCGCCGCGGGCGCCCCGGCCGATCCCACCCAGGCCTTCGCCGCCCTGGAGTCGGCTGGGGCCCTGACCTCCGTCATCACCTCCACCGCCGACTTCTATCACGTCTCCAAGAACATCTCCGACCCGACCCCGTCGTCCGACGGGTGGTCCCTGACGATCGCCGGCCTGGTCGACCGCGAGGTCAGCTTCACCCTCGCCGATCTGGAGGCCCGGGCCACGACCCGAAAGATCACCACCCTCTGCTGCATCTCCAACGAGCTCAACGGGGACTTGATCGGCACGGCCGAGTGGCGGGGCATCCCCCTGCGGGACCTCCTGGACGAGGCTGGGGTCCGCCCGGAGGCGCTCGATGTCGTCGCCTGGGCAGCCGACGACTATGCCGACTCCTTCCCGGTCACCCGGGCCCTCGACCCCGATACCCTGCTGGTCGTGGGGATGAACGGTGAGACCCTGCCGACCGACCATGGCTTCCCGGCCCGGCTGATCGTGCCCGGAATCTACGGCATGAAGAACGTCAAGTGGTTGGAGCGGATCGAACTGGTCGCCGAGGACTTCGAGGGCTACTGGCAGACCCGCGGCTGGAGCGACTCCGCCGAGCCCCAGATCTGGGGGCGGATCGACACCCCCGCCTCAGGAGACAGCCTGCCTGCTGGCCCGGTCACCCTGGCCGGGGTCGCCGCCGCGGGCGACCGGGGCATCTACCGGGTCGAGGTCAGCCTCGACGAGGGCGAGACGTGGGCGATCGCCACGTTGGAGGACCCGATCAACGCCCCCCTGACCTGGGTCCGCTGGCTCCTCCCCATCCAGGCCGTGGCCGGAGACGAGTACAAGCTGCGCCTCCGGATCACCGACGGCGAGGGCGTCACCGCCCCCAAGGACCGCCAGCCTCCCCTCCCCGACGGTGCCACCGGCTGGCCGAGCCGGACCGTCTCCGTCGAGGGTTAGGTGTAGGGCGCAGGGAGCCGGGGAGAGCGGCCTCGACCGTTGCCGTGCCTGCCCCTATCGAGAGGAGACACTGTTACGGTGATCTCGTAACGCCCCGATCTGATGACGTCTCGCACGGAAACGGGACGCCCGGGATGACGACGCGGCGGACCACCGGTCATTCGGGTCATCCGGGCCGGAGAGAGGGGCTGCGGAGCCGAGCGCGCAATGTCTCCCGGGCGACCCGCCGCACCCGCCGTCAGGTCGTCTCGTCGGGAGGGACGGAGAGCGGTTCCCAGACCAGCTCCGCGGTCTCGATCACCAATTCCACACCCTGGCCCGTGACCCGGACCTCGCCGGTCGTGACGCAGACGACATCGTTCAGCCACAGGTACCGCGGGTGGTCGCTGACGTGGGTCACCGCGCCGACGATCTGGCGGCTGCCGACGGGATAGGCCCGGTCGTAGCCCCGTAGGTCGAATAGGATCGACCCGCCGTCGGCCGTCTCGATCACGCCCTGGAAATCGGCCACGAAGGTACCATCGGGCCGCCGCAGGGGGTGGTTCATCCCCCGCAGCGTGCCGTTGACCCGCCCCTCGCAGCTCCCCCGGGCGATGAACAGGTGCTGGCTGAGGGCGGATTCGGCCAGACCGACGTTCCAGCCGTCGGCATAGGTGAACCGGGCCCGGTACAGTGGCGTCAGTCGCATCCCCCGGTGTCCTCTCCGGTCCCGTGCCGCCATCGCCGGGCCGATCCCCGGCCACCGGCGTGGCCTCGCGATGACAGCCTACACCGGAACGCCACCGTACCCCCCGGGTAGGATCACGGACCCGGGCGTTGTCGGTCCGGTCCATCCCCATCGTGGGTTCGGTCGGATGGATCAAGCGGTCCGCCGCGTCTCGCTGACCGCCCCCGCATACCCGGCAAACCGGATGAACCGGGACAGCCCACGACGACCCCACCGGTTGAAGACCCCAATCGACCCTTGCCCGGGTACCGTCGTCCCGCCCCCGGGTGCTTAGGACTCACAGGGGAACCCGACTGACCAGCCGCCTCGTGGGACGGGTCAGGATCGACCAACGGTCCCGGGCAGGACAGGCACGCACCAACGGTGCCGACCACCCAGCATCGATCGAGGACTCGAA
>CADCWH010000045.1 GCA_902806395.1 uncultured Thermomicrobiales bacterium
CACCCCAGTCTCCCCGAGGGTCGCCATGTCAGTCGCCGGGTGCGCCGGTGAGCCGGACGCGAATATCGGCCGGCACGTTAACCCGCCCGGGGTGGCACGGGACGACTCGGAACGGCGGCCGCGGCATCACGGTCCGCGCGCTCCTCTGAAGCGGCCCAGCGCAGGAAGATCACGGTGATCAGGAGCAAGTAGATCGTGTTGCCGCCGACCCACATCAGCAGCCCGGCGATCTCCTGGTCGGTCGCGACGCTCAGGCCCCACAGGCGACGCGGGGCGTCACCGTAGCTCGGGTAGAGTCCCGGGTCGGCCATCGTGATCACCGCGCCGACGATGCCGGTCGGGATAGTCGAGGCAAACAGGTAGAGACACTGCATCGGTGGCGACAGCTTCGGCCAGGGGGCGTAGGAACCGCACAGCGGCCACCAGGCCAGGAGGCCGGTCAGCAGGTACGCCTGGTGTTCCAGGATGTGCAGCGGTTCCGACCGCAATGCGCCGACGTACAGGGGTGGGAGGTGCCAGGCGGCGACCGCGAGTCCGGCGAGGACCAGACTGGCCACCGGGCGGGTGAGGATGAAGCCGACCGATCCGAGGACCGGCACCCGCCGGACAACCGCGCCGATCATCCAGCCCGGGATGCCGAGCAGCAGCAACGGCGGCACCAGCAGCGTCAAGATCAGGTGCTGGACCATGTGGGCACTGAGCAGGAAATACTGCGACCAGTCATCGATCGGGGGACCGAGCGCGATCAGCAGCGCCAGGCAGCCGGAGAGGAAGGCGACGACCTGGCCCGGCCGGACCGCGCGCGCGTGATCGTCCGTCGCGGCGTCCGTCCCGGACCCGGGGCGGATCGGCCCGATCCAAAGCAGGTATCCGGTGATCAGGACGAAAACGGTGACGAGGACGGACGCTTCCGGGCGCCAGTGTGAAGCCCAGGCGCCGTCCGGCGGTGATCCGGCGACGTGGAGTGGCGGCAGGAACACGGAAAGCGACGCGAATGCGGAACCCATCGGGGACCAGACCCTTCGGGACTACTCGGTCTCCGAGGCCGGGGCGGCCACCTCGACGAGGTCCAACTCGTAGTCGTTGTAATCGAACATGAGGGCCAACGCGATCACGACCGAGGCGGCGATGACGAGCCCGGTGACGAAGATCGCGGTGAGTTTCCTGTCGTCGAACTTGAGGTGCATGAAGTAGCCGACGACAGCGACGAACTTGCCGACCGACAGGGCGACCAAGGCCGGAACCAAGATGCCCGAGAGGACATCGATGTAGTAGATCGCCACCTCGATGGCGGTGACCACTGCCAGGATGAGGGCGACCCGGATATAGGTCGATTCTCCGGGATGACCCTCGTGGCCGTCCACCAGGTGGTCCGTGCCGGGTTGGCTCCCGGGGCCGTGGCTGTACCCGTCGTCACCGTGGCTGACCGACTGCGCCATGCTCGCTGTCCTCTCCCATTCCCGCGGCGGGCCAGTGACCCGGCCGGCACCGCTTCTGGTTCGCCACCGGAGCTACCCGCTAGAAGACCCGGAAGCCGTCTAGCAACCTGACACCATCCAAGAGCCGGAACATCGCCTCAGGGACCGCCTCCACGCCCTCGGGACCTTCCTCGTAGGGGATCAGGTAGACCAAGGTGAAGATGATGATCCAGACGATATCGACGAAGTGCCAGTAGAGCCCGGCTATCTCGACATTGAGGCTGTCCGCCTTGGTGACGCCGCCCCGCAAGGAGACGACCAGCAGCGAGATCAGCCAGACCACGCCGATGGCGACGTGCGTCCCGTGCAAGCCGGTCAGGGTGAAGAACGAGGCACCGAACATGTTGGTCTGGAGGCTGAGGCCTTCGACCTGATAGAACTCGCTGAACTCGAAGTACTGGCCGCCGAGGAATATCGTGCCCAGTAACGCGGTGGCCGCCAGCCAGACGCGCAGGCCGCGGACATCATCGCGCTGGATCGCGGCCAGGGCGAGGACCATCGTCAGGCTGCTGAATAGGAGGACGGCCGCGCTGATCGAGGTGTAGGGGATGTCCACCACCTCGGACGGGTAGGGTCCGACCCCCGCCTCCTGGGCCCGAGAGCGATAGATGACGTACGTGGCGATCAGGGACGCGAAGAAGACGCAGTCCGAGCTGAGGAACGCCCACATCAGCATCTTGCGGTGGTCGATGCCCGTGCTGGTGGGGGGATGTTCGGAGTGGCCGTGCTCGGCCCCGTGCCCCGTGCCCCCGGCGTGTTCGACCTGCGGTAGGGCGGTCGTTGCCACGTTCGCGTCCTCCAGTGTCCGTCGTGGGCCGGTGCTGGCCCGATGCGGCGAGGTTCCGTGATCCCCGCGAACGCTCGCGGGGGCGGCCGATCCGCGCCCGGGCGCGGTGATCGAGGCTGGTCTAACTCGCCGGCTCCAGCGACCAACCGTAGATGCCGACCAACAGGACGACCACGCCGCCTAGGGTCAGGAGCGGCAGCTCGATCGTGCCGACCGGGACGCGCGGCTGGCTGAAGAGCAAGCCCATCGCGCTGAAGAAGAGTCCAACGGCCGCGACGAACGGGTAGATCGACGGGTTTGGCAGATGGATGTCGTGCTGGTCCCCGGCCGCGAGGCGGTTCCGCGCTTCCTCCGCGGGATTTTCGTCCGGCACCTGACCCGCGGCGATCGTCTTACCCGCGATGTCGAACTCCACGACCGCTTCGTCGGCGTGGGTATGACCCTCTTCTGCGCCGTACTTGTCGGCCCAGAGCTGATCACGGTGATTGATGATCGGGATCTCGCGGAAGTTGTAGACCGGCGGCGGCGACGAGATGCTCCACTCCAGCGTCGCCCCGTCCCACGGGTCGTCACCGGCGGGCTTACCGTGCTGCAGGCTCTTTGCGACGTTCCACATGAAGATCAGGAAACTGGCCCCGAGCATGAAGGCGCCCGAGGACACGATGATGTTCCAGAAGCCCCAGCCGGAGCCGTCGCCATAGGAGGAGTACCGGCGCGGCATCCCCTCCAGGCCCAGGAAGTGCATCGGAAAGAAGGCCAGGTTGAACGAGGCGAAGGTGACCCAGAAGTGGATCTTACCGATCCCCTCGTCCAGCATCTTGCCGGTGAACTTCGGGAACCAGTAGTAGATACCCGCCAGTAGGGCGAAGATGCTGCCGCCGAACAGGACGTAGTGGAAGTGGGCGACGACGAAGTAGGAGTCGTTGTGCTGGGTATCGACCGGCGGCGAGGCGTGCATGACGCCGGAGATGCCGCCGATGGTGAATTGGGAGACGAGGCCGACGGCGAACAACATCGGCGTCGTGAAGCGGAGTTGCCCACCCCACATCGTGCCGATCCAGTTGAAGATCTTCACCCCAGTCGGGATGGCGATCAGCATCGTGGTGGCCGAGAAGACGGCGTTGGGGGTCGGACCCAAGCCGGTGGTGAACATGTGGTGGACCCAGACGCCGAAGCCCAGGAAGGCGATCGCGGCGATCGCATAGGCCATCACGGCGTAGCCGAAGAGCGGCTTGCGGGCGAAGACCGGGATGATCTCGGAGACGATGCCGAAGGCGGGCAGGATCAGGATGTAGACCTCGGGATGCCCGAAGACCCAGAAGAGATGTTGCCAGAGCAGCGGGTCACCGCCGGTGAAGACGAGTTGACCGGCTTCGTTGAGCGTCGAGGGGATGTAGAAGTGGGTGCCGGCGAAGCGGTCCATGCTCAGCAGGATCAGGGCGACGGTGATGGCCGGGAAGGCCAACACGATCAGGATCGAGGTGATCAGGGTGCCCCAGCAGAAGATCGGCATCCGGAACAGGGTCATCCCTGGCGCCCGCATGTTGAGGATCGTCACCAGGAAGTTGAACGAGGCGGCCAGGGACGCGACGCCGAGGACCTGCAGACCGAGGGCCCAGAAGTCGACGTTACGGTTCGGGCTGTACAGGTCATTGGTCAGCGGGGCGTAGCCATACCAACCCTGGTTCGGCGCCTCACCGGACAGCCAGCTCAGGTTGAGGATCAAGCCACCCGCGGCGAAGGTCCAGAAGCTGAAGGCGTTCAGCCGCGGGAACGCGACGTCGCGGGCCCCGATCTGGAGGGGGATCAGGTAGTTGAAGAAGGCGGAGCTGAGCGGCATGATCGCCAGGAAGATCATGGTCGTGCCATGCATCGTGAAGAGTTGGTTGTAGGTCTCCTGGCTGACGAGACCGTTCTCGGGACGAGCGAGTTGGACCCGCATGATCATGGCGTCGAGGCCGCCGAGCATCAGGTACAGGAACGCGGTCACGCCGTAGAGGATGCCGATCCGCTTGTGGTCGACGGTGGTCAGCCAGCTCCACAGGACAGCCAACTTGGATTGCTTGTCAGCGACGGGACTGACGACGGCCTGGCCCGTTGCCACCCCCTGCGTTTGTGGCCGTGCGACTGATGCCATCCCCGTTGCTCCCTTCCCCGTCCGGTCTCGGTCGCCGCTGGCGGGCGGCGGTGGTCCTAGCTGGCGTTAGCTGGCATTGGCGAAATAGATGATCGCGATCAGACCGACGAGGAAGAGCGCGATCACGGCAAAGAACAACCTGGCCTGCATCCCGATGTAGGTCTTGCCCTCGCCAGTCGTTCCCTCACCCCGTTCCGGCGCGGCATTGACCGCCTCTTCGAGGCTCTCGGGCCGGTCACGCCTTGGGTCGGTCATGAACCACTCTCCATGGCCACGGGTGTCCCGAGCGGCGCCCCGCCGTCCTCGGGGCAGCCACCCTCGGGCTTGAGACTCGAGAGGTAGGCGACTAACTCATTGATCTGCTCGGGGGTCAGGGTGTCGTCCTTGATGACGGTGGACATGTAGTTGCCTTCCTTGATCTCCCCGGGCCGGTCGAGCCAGGTATAGAGATTCTCCTCGTTATTCACCAGTAATCCGGCGGCGATGATGTCCCGGCACCCGAATAAGGTCAGGTTCGGTCCCGCGCCGATGCTGAGCGGATGCGCCCCAAGTCCTATCTGGGCGACCATCGCGTTGGTCCCGTTGACGCTGTGACAGAGGATACAGGCACCGAAGACCGCAGGTGCCTCGGTCACGTCCGTGGTGGAGGGGTCAGCGTCGAAGGCCGGAGGAGAGTTCCAGGCCTGGACCCAGGCGTCGAACGCGGACTCCTCGACCACGTCGATCTCGAACCGCATCCAGGCATGGGAGACGCCGCAGAACTCGGCACACTCGCCGTAGTAGTCCCCGGTCTCGCGGGGAGTGAAGGCCAGCTCGTTGATGTGACCGGGGATTATGTCCAACTTGCCGGCCAATTGGGGCACCCAGAACGAGTGGATCACGTTGTTGGAGTGCAACCGGAACTGAACCTCGCGACCGACCGGCAGCACGAGCTCGTTCGCGGTCACCAGTGGGCTCCCGTCGGCGGCCATGCCCTGAATGTGGATCTCCCACCACCACTGCTTACCGTAGACATCGACGACGATCTCGCCCTCCTGGGCCTCGGCGTCGGACTCGTACATCACCTGGATGGTCGGGATCAGGATCACCAACAGGACCAGGGCCGGGATAATGGTCCAGGCGATCTCCAGGGTCCGGTTGCCGTGGACTTGAGGCGGGCGCTCGGTGACGTTGGAGCGACGACGGTAGCGAAGGGCGGTGTAGACGATCAGGGCTTGGACGCCGATGAAGACGATAGCGGCCATATAGAAGATCAGCTTATACAGGCCTTGGATATCGTCAGCGGACCCCGAGGCCGGGTCGATCGTCGAGTAGGGCGTCCCGATCCCGTCCTCGCCGGTGATGATGGCGGCGATCACGATAGCGAGAGAGGCGCCGATCAGCGCGGCGAGGATGGTCAACCGACGTCGCGACTTGCCACGCTCGACCCGTCGTTCGTCCCGCGTCGCGTCGACCATGCTGCCTCCCCATGGACCGGACGCGACCGCCCGGCTCACCGGCTACTGTCGAAGAGCTGTCCTGGCGAACCCGGCGGCCCCACGGCCAGACGAGTCCACCCGCGATGGCGCCCGCACACGTCCATTCCGGGGCCAGCGATGATTGGCCCGCGTGGCCGTCTCGTGGCGCAATCTTCTACCCCAGCGCGGGGTCCGGTCAAGCGGGCCCGTCCGGCCTTCCGGCATCAGGACCCGACAGGGCCGGGGACCCGGCCGCGCCCCCTCCACCGACCCGGTCTGGACCTCCCGAGCGGCGGTGTCGACCCCGTCCGCGCCGCACGGCACGTCGGTCCGGAGCCAGCGAGTTCAGCGGGCGAAGGCGGCGAACGGATTATCGCGCACCAGTCCATCCACCGTGCACCCACCGACCCCGCTGGCCCGCAGGCGATCGAGAAAGACCGTCGGTAGGTGGTCGTACGGACGCGGCGTTCCCCCGCCCGGCTGGGCCGGATCGTACCATCCCAGGTCCTGGCTGAGGAGGAGTCGGTGCCCCACGCCCGCGTCCAGGGCGGCGCGGACCATGGTCACATAGCGGTCGTCCTCCGCGGGGTCACCGATGCCGTCGTACTCGATCCAGACACCCGCCCGGGCAAGCTCGTGGTGGGAGGCGATGTCCGGATCCTGCTGGGCGTGGATCCAGACGAAGCGGTCGGGCGGGCAGCCCTCGCCCGCGAGGATCGAGAGCTGGTCGCGAACGACCCAGGCCCGTACCGTGTGGCTGCCGATGGTGGCGCCGGTGCGGACCGAGGCCCGGGCGGCTGCCCGGAGGATCGTCGCCTCGATCGGTGTGATCCCGTCGTCCCCGGTGCTGACCTTGATCCACCCCGCCAGTACGCCGGTATCCTCGATCCCGTCCTCGATCTCGTCCACCATCCACTCCGTCAGGTCGTCCACGCTGGCCGCCCGGGCCCAGGGGGTCACCCACGGTTCGCGGTAGACGCCGGTCGGGGCGACCAGGGGTAACCCGGTCGCCCGCGAGACGGCGAGCAGGATGTCGACCCGGCGACCGACCCCCACGGTGCTCGGCTCGACGATGGCCGTCACTCCAGCCGCCTGGGCCGCGGCGATCGGGCCGGACATCAGCCGGACGACATCGGCAGGATCGGCCTGGGCATAGCCCGGCTGGTCGTGGGTCCGCAGGTCGACGAAGACGTGCTCGTGGGGCAGGATCAGCCCCAGTTCGTCACGCCGCTTCGGTCCGAGAGTGGTCTGGAGATGGAGCACGTCGGCGTCTCCTCGCATCGCGTGGGCCAGCGCGGACTCACCGGCCAGGACGCCGCGACGCCGGCCCGGTGATACCCGGGGGTTTCCCAGGGCAACGCCGGCATGGTAAGGGCGGACGAAGCGCCAGTGACTGTCCGGCGAGTTCCGGGGATAGTACCGTGCGATTGCTCTCCGAGCGGGACCGGGCATGGCGGGTTGATGGCGGAGCGGACGGGAGAGAGGTGAGCGTGTCGAGCGGGCATCTGGATAGGGTCGGGGTCGGGGTGGCGGCGGTCGTGATCCGCGAGGGAGCGGTGCTGCTGGTCCAGCGTCGCTTCCACGGCGGGGGGTCGTGGTCTACCCCGGGCGGCTACCTCGAACCTGGCGAGTCGCCGGAGGCGGCGGCAGTACGGGAGACGTTCGAGGAGACGGGCCTGGAGACGGTCGATCCGGTCGTGTCCGCGATCAGCAACGACATCCACCCCGATGGCAAGCACAACGTCACCTTCTGGGTCACCGCCGCCCCCGCCCCGGACACCACCGAGGCGGACGCCCGGCTCGCGGACCCGGACGAGACGATGGCGGTTGGCTGGTTCCCGCTCGGGTCCCTTCCCGAGCCGATCTACCTCTCCTTCCAGAACTACCTCGACGGGGCGACCTTGACCATCACGGGACCGGGCACGTCGCCCCCCTGGCACCGATCCGGTCCCGACCAGCCGACCACCTGAGTCGGTTCCCGCGGCCGACATGGCTCCTATCTCCCGACCCCTCGTCCCCTGGCACACCGTTTGCATCGATTTGGCGTATCGCACGGTGGTCGTGGCCCGCCAAACGGGAAAACCACAGGCCACCGCACGCACAACAGGAGGACCCAACGATGGGACGCGAACGTGACATGGGCACTGACGCCGGCGACGAGATGATCCGCGAGGGCGACGTGGTCTTCGAAGAGCGGATGAACCGGCGTGACGGTCTCGTCGAGTACGACGGGACCACGGAAGGCAGCTCGGTCCCCGGCGGGGACGACCTCCGCGACGCGATGCCGAGCGGCGAGATGACCGGCGACCGCGATCAGATGTCCACGGGCTCCACGGCCCCGGGCGGCGGCCTCTTGGGCGGCGCGATGCAGGCCGGCG
>CADCWH010000046.1 GCA_902806395.1 uncultured Thermomicrobiales bacterium
AGAGACAACGCCTACCAGCGTCCAACAGAGATCCTTCCACGTGGGAGACCGCGACCGATCGGGACATCACCCTTGGTGACGGCCCGGTCGCGGGACAACGCGGCAGACCGGTGGCCCGGCCGCGACGGTCAAGTATAGCGCATGTATTCATTCATCCATCGACCACACTTGCTCATCTTGCTCATCTCGTTGTTGGCGATGATGCCGTTTCACGGTCTCGTCCCGACGTGAGCCCGCCGCTCGCTCCGAGCCACGAAGATACGGGCGTGCTCACCCTTCCGTCGTTTACCCAATCCCTATGCCTCCTCACCTTGCCCATCACATTCGTTCGCCTGGCGAACCCCGTCTCGTAGGGGCGTAGCAAGCGGCGCCCCTACGAGGCCATGTGCCCAACGGTCTCCTTCTCGCCATCGATACGACACCGATGTGCCGAGATAGCACACCGGTGTTGACTCCTGGGTGATCGACAACCGTTGATGCTCAAACGGTCACCGGCGTCGTGCGGGCGGTTCGGCCAACGCCCCGTGGGCAGGCAGAGAGTGCGTCCCGGCTGGCCCCGGTCACCCACGCCACCGCTGCCCCGTTCGATACCCCGCCCCCCTTCTCACTCAGCACACCGATGCCAGTGTGGTCCCCGTCCCGATCGTCTTCCGAGACGGTCGCCCTCACGGGAACCCGACCGCCCTGCTGGCCCCACGCACCGACGGGCGGACCGGCGGGTGCGGCGGCGCGTCCTTCCCGACCCCTGGTGGCGCGATCGCCCGGGACCCTGGCCACCCCCGACCGGGTAATGGCGCCACGACTACGGGGGCGCCTGCCGCCTGACCCCGCCACTCCATCGTTAGCACTCCCCCTTGAAGAGTGCTAATCGCTATGGTAGATTGGTCCTGCCAATGAGGCTGGTTCGGCGGGTGGCGCGCGACGCCCGCCCGATGGGTCCGGAGACGGGCCACGACAGTGATGTGCCGCGCGGCAGGCATTGATGAAGGAGAGTAGGGAACGATGGCGACGAACACCAACGGCACGGCCGTGGCGGCCAAGCTGCGCCCCCTCGGGGACCGGCTCGTGGTCAAGCCCGCGACTCGGGAAGAGACCACCAAGAGCGGCATCGTCTTGCCGGACACTGCCAAGGAGAAGCCGCAGCGCGGTACCGTTCTGGCCGTCGGCGAGGGCCGCCGCGACGAGGATGGCGATCGCATCCCGATGGATGTCAAGGCCGGTGATGCCGTCCTGTTCGCCAAGTACGCCGGCACCGAGTTCAAGCTCGAGGACGAGGACCTGCTGATCCTCTCCGAGAAGGATGTCCTGGCCGTCGTCACCGACTAGGGCCAACCCTAGCCCCGGCCAACCCCGCTTGACACGTCATCGACACCTAGAGGAGAACCCCACCAATGGCGAAGGTCATCGAATTCAACGAGACAGCCCGTCGGTCCTTGATGGAGGGCGTCGACATCCTGGCGAACGCCGTCAAGACCACCCTCGGCCCCAAGGGTCGCAACGTCGCCCTCGACAAGAAGTTCGGCGCCCCGACCGTCACCCACGACGGTGTCACCGTGGCGAAGGAGATCGAGCTCGAGAACCACTTCGCGAACATGGGCGCGCAGCTCCTCAAGGAAGCTGCCACCAAGACCAACGATGTCGCCGGTGACGGCACCACCACCGCCACCGTCTTGGCCCAGGCCATCGTCCGCGAGGGCATGCGCAACGTCGCCGCCGGTGCCAACGCGATGCTGTTGAAGCAGGGCATCGACCTGGCCGCCGCCGCCATCGTCGAGCGGATTGGCCAGACGTCCACCGAGGTCAAGGGCAAGGAAGACATCGCCCAGGTTGCCTCTATCTCCGCCGCCGACCGCGAGATCGGCGACCTGATCGCCGAGGTCATGGAGAAGGTGGGCAAGGACGGCGTGATCACGGTCGAAGAGTCCCGTGGCCTCGAGTTCGAGACCGAGTTCACCGAGGGCATGCAGATCGACCGCGGTTACAACTCCCAGTACTTCGTGACCAACACGGAGCGCATGGAGGCCGAGCTCGACGACGCCTTCATCCTCGTCACCGACAAGAAGATCTCCTCCATCCAGGACATCCTGCCGACGCTGGAGAAGGTCGCCGGTGCCCGCTCGCCGCTGGTGATCATCGCCGAGGATGTCGACGGCGAGGCCCTGGCGACCCTGGTCGTCAACAAGATGCGCGGCACCCTGAACGTCCTGGCCATCAAGGCGCCGGGCTTCGGTGACCGCCGCAAGGAAATGCTCCGCGACATCGCCATCCTGACCGGTGGCCAGGTGATCTCGGAAGAGGTCGGCCGCCGCCTCGACAGCGTCGAGATCCAGGACCTCGGCCGCGCCCGCCGCGTCGTCGCCACGAAGGACAACACCACCTTCATCGACGGTGCCGGCGAGGAGTCCGCGATCAAGGGCCGGATCGAGCAGATCCGCTCCCAGATCGAGACGACCACCTCCGACTTCGACCGTGAGAAGCTGCAGGAGCGCCTGGCCAAGCTGGCCGGTGGCGTCGCGGTCATCAAGGTCGGCGCCGCGACCGAGACCGAGCTCAAGGAGAAGAAGCACCGCGTCGAGGACGCCCTGAGCGCCACCCGCGCGGCGGTCGAGGAAGGCATCGTCCCGGGCGGCGGCGTCACCCTGATCAACGCGATCACCTCCCTGGAGGGCATCGAGGCGAACGGTGACGTCAAGACCGGCGTCATGATCCTCCGCCGGGCGCTCGAGGAGCCCCTGCGCGGCATCGCCGCTAACGCCGGCCTCGACGGGGCCGTCGTCATCGAGATGGTCCGCCGGGCTCAGCAGGAGCAGGGTAACCTCAACGTCGGCTACGACGTGATGTCCGAGAAGTACGTCGACATGCTGGAAGTCGGCATCATCGACCCGGCCAAGGTGACCCGTTCCGCCGTCGAGAACGCCACCTCGATCGCCGGCATGATCCTGACGACCGAGGCCCTCATCTCCGACAAGCCGGAGGAGAAGGGTGCCGCTATGCCGCAGATGCCGGGCGGCATGGACTACTAGGACGGATTCGTCCCCGGCCAGTAGGGGCCGGTGACCCGCCCCGATGTCGAGACGAACTCAGAGGGACCGCGCCACCCGGCGCGGTCCCTCTGGCCGTTAATACGTCCCGCCGGGAAGCCAGATAACGAGGTAGGGGAGGACCCGGTGTCCTTCCGGCGCTCGCCAAACGAACTGTCCGATATGTTCGGACCCTGATCCTGAACACCCGATCGTCCGGCGACCGTCACCATGGGAGCCACTGGCGTGGCATGAACGGTATCCCGATGATGGGTCGGAAGTCATCGAATCCCCGGCAATCATCGGAACGATGCGTCGTCGGATCCCGGAGGACACGAGGTCCCCCCATCGACTCCGATCAAATACTGCGGCTGCACGGGAGCAGGTCTAACGAGCCGCGACGCGTTGGGCGTCACGGCGCCGACAGGTTCACTCCGACTCGTCGTCCGGCTTCTCTCCAAACATCGGGGTCAAGATCTGCGGGAAGACTCGCCGCCCGTACTGCTCGATGATGATCGCCTGCGTCGGGCAGGCCCGCGCCCCGGCGAATAGCTGCTCCGGCGTTGCGCTCGCCAAGTCCTCGACGTAGGCCACGCCCGTTTCCTCGTCGAGGACATAGACTCCCGGCGCCACCGTCGTGCACTTCGCATTCGCGATGCACCGCTTCGGGTCGATCCGCACCTTGATCCCGCTCGGCGCCTCTCCCGTACCACCCATCAGCGCTCCCGTCCTACGTGGGCAATCGATCAGATTCGATCCGACTCGTCACCCGGCGCGAGTTTGCCGCGCGGCGTCCGAGCCGACGTGGTCCGCTCCGGTCATCCCGAGGCAGCGGCCTACCCTCCCGACGGCGCTCATACTCACTCTGCCGACTGCCGACTGCCGACTGCCGACTGCCGACTGCCGACTGCCGACTGCCGACTGCATCAGGTACGGACGGCGGGATTCGAACCCGCACGAGTCGCCTCCGCGGTGTTTAAGACCGCTGCGTCTGCCATTCCGCCACGTCCGCCTAGTTATGGCTCATCCCCGCTGGGAGAGCGGTCCAAGGACTGCCTCATCCCACGACGTGGCCGCCGGGAATGCTACCCGAAAACGCGAAACGGACCCGGTTGGGTCCGTGGCGATCGGCTGGGATGCTGGTGTCTGGATCGTTGGAGCGGAAGACGGGATTCGAACCCGCGACCTTCTCCTTGGCAAGGAGATGCTCTACCGCTGAGCCACTTCCGCGTGTTGGGGGAGTGTACCGACCCCCGTGCCCGGACGTCAAGGTGTTCCCGTCCGCGATCGCCGTAGAGACACGGGCGTACCATCATGCTCGACCCCGGTGAGTTTGTTCCGATCATGACGTCTCCAAGAGGTCGCTGCCGGGCGTATCAGCCGCAGGCGAGGAACTAGATACCGCGACGGATGCCAAATGCGCCGGTCAGTTGGGGCACTGTTACCCCGCACCTCGAACGCACCGGAGCTGGAGCGTTATTCGCTCGTGAGATGGCGACGGGCCCCACTCGGCCCATTCCCTGACCAGCCCTCGAGGCTTACCGTGGCTGTCCGACCCCCAGTGGGGCGTCCCCGGATTCCCCTCGGTCCTGCGCTTCGAGGCGAATTCGGCGATGGTACAGTATCTTCGCTGGATCCCCTGTCCGCTGACGCGCCATGGTGCCCACTCTGGGGTAGACCTGGTCCTGCCGTCTGTCGATCGGACCAGGAGCTCATGGACGATGATGGGCTATCACGCCAATATCTCCCGCTTCTACCTCTTCACGGCCCTGACGCGGTCCCTTCTGTGGATGCCCATCTGGATCGTCTTCTTCGAGCGGCGCGGACTCTCGCTCGGCCAGATCGGCGTGCTGGAGTTCATCGCGATCGTGCTGTTGGCGGTGTCCGAGGTGCCCACCGGCACCGTGGCCGATACCTGGGGTCGTAAGATCTCATTGGCCATCGGGGCCGCCATGCACGGCCTCGCCCTGCTGGGCCTGCTCACCGGGGTCCTCTCGCCGGTGTTCCTCGTGGCCTACTTCATCTGGGGAGTCTCGTTCGCATTCATCTCCGGTGCCGCGGAGGCGCTGGTCTACGACAGCCTGAAGGCGGACGGGCGAGCCGGTGATTTTGCCCATGTCGTCAGTCGCGGCGCGATCGTCGACCTGGCGGCGGGGGGACTCTCCGGCTTGGTGGGTGGTCTGGTCGCCGCCTACGACATGCGCTTGTGCTTCGTCCTCACCGCCGCCGCGTCGTTCGCCGGGGCCGTCGTCGCGCTCTCGTTCCGCGAGCCTCCGGTGGACGACCCGGCGATCGATGGTGAGACAGGGCGGGCCAGCTATCGTGTCAACCTGATGCGTGGCGTCCGCATCGCCACGGGTACACCGCGGGTGCGGTACATCACGCTGATCGGCGCCATGGTCAGCCTCTTCGTGACCCTGCTGACCATGACCGCCTTCCAGCCCTACGCGACCGAAGTGGGGCTCCCACTCTGGACGTTTGGCGGCGTCCTCCTCGGGATGCGATTGGGCGGTATCGCTGGCTCGTACCTCTCCGCGCCACTCGTCGGGTGGATGGGCCAAGAGCGATTCCTCGTCCTGGCGCCTCTGGTCATCGCCGGACTGCAACTCCTGGCCTGGCTCGGCGCTTCGCCGCAAGCGGTCGTCCTGTTCGCGGCCGCCGCGGCGGTCGGCGCGGCGGCCCGGCCCGTGCTGGCGGCGATGCTCAACGACGCCATCCCGAGCCGGCAACGCGCGACGATCATCTCGCTCCAGTCCCTAGTGGCCATGTTGGGGCTCGGTGTCGTCCAAATGGCACTGTTGACGATCGGCGAGCGTGCCAGCGTGGCGTTGGCAATCGGTCTCTCTGGAATCTTGATGGCCGGGGTCGCCGCACCGGTGCTGGCACTGCTGGCCCGCGTGGGTCCCGGAACGGACGTGCCTACGGACCCCGTCGTCACCAAAGCGGCATGACCGCTCGCCGGGACGGTTTCGACCCCGGCGATCTCGGTTCGCCCCCCGGGTTCGGGAGAGCGTACGGAGGATCGGGCAACGGGCATGCGTGAGTGACGCGGCGTTGCTGCTCCTCGGAGGGGAGCCACCGGGGGATGGACGGGGTAGCGCCGCCTCTTAGGCGCGCACTACCCGGCAGGCGAAGCAGCCCCGGATCGCGAATCGGACATCGACGTGGGCGACTTGCGGTGAGGCCAGGAATCGTCCCACCGTCGCCTCGACATCCTCCGTCCTGCCCAGGGCCCCGTCGATGATGTCGCCGCCCGCATCGTAGGCCCGGAACGCCAGCGGACCGTCACCAAAGTAGCGATCCGGGTGATCGCCGCGTACCGGCAGCGTCGCCCGGTCGATCGGCGCCGTCTCCGGTTCTGCGAGCAGGAACACTGGCCCAAATTCCCGATACGGATTCGGTCCGGATCCCTCGAACGGCCCGTAGCTTGCCAGGATGACCTCCTCGCCCGGACGTGACCGCCGCAGCGCGTCCCGGCATGGGTCGCCCCCCGCCGACACGAACCGCCGGACTGGCTGCCCCTGGGCATCGAGCCCCTGTTCCCGCACACGCGCCAGATACGCCTCCGGCAACGGCAAGATCCGGATTCCCGTCTCCATCACCCAATCTCCGATCGCTCGTTTCCCGGTGTCGCGGTGCTCCCGAACACCCGGGGCCCCGACTCCCGCGTCCGGGACGCATTCACAGCGTATGCTGCGGCGGCGCGGCGATCGTCACGATCATTGCGTTCAGAGTCTGGCGATCGTCGATGTCTAGATGACTCGCATGTGCCCCGCACGATGCGCGACGCACATCCGTCGGACCCCGGGGTAGCCGTCACGAGGTGGCAATCTGTCGGCTTGACCTGGCCAACCGGCTCGTCGGTTCCGCCGATCGCCGACTGACCACTAACGGACCCGCCGCGCCGGGAAGCGATCCGGCGGCGAGGCGATCTGGTCCTGCGCCCCCACCAATTGGATCTCCCGCGCACCGCGCGCTGCCGTCAGCTCCAGCACCGCGAAGATGGACGAGGCCACCTTCGACAGGGCCACGTCCGGGTCTGCCTCCCGGCTCAGGTGGGCAAGCAACAGCGCCGACACGGCATCACCGGCCCCGTTGACCGAGACTGGCAACAGCGGCGTCTCCACCAGCCAGGCGCCGTCCTCGGCCACCAACAGCATCTCGACTACTCCCTCCCGGGCATCCTCCCGGACCAAGCTGGTCACCAGCACCACCCGGGGACCCATCGCCCGGACCCGGTCGGCGGCGACCAGGGCGTCGTCCAGCGTCGTCACCGTCCCTCCGGCGAGGAAGTTCAGTTCGAACTGGTTGGGAGTCACGATGTCCGCCGCCGGCACGGCGTGGTCGCGGAAGAACTCCGGGATGCCGGGGCGCACGAAGACCCCGCGCCCGACGTCGCCGATCACCGGGTCGCAGCAGTAGGTCGCCGCCGGGTTCACCGCCCGTACTCGAGTCACCGCGTCGAGCACGACCCGGCCGATCGACTCGTCCCCGAGGTATCCGCTCAGCACCGCGTCGCAGGATCCCAGTACCCCGCGATCGGCGATCCCCTCGATCACGTCGGCGATCTGGTCCGCCGGCAGCACCGGTCCCCGCCAGGCGCCATACCCGGTGTGGTTGCTGAAGTGGACCGTGTTCACCGGCCAGACCGTGATTCCCAATCGTTGCAGGGGAAAGGTCGCCGCGCTGTTGCCGACGTGCCCGTAGGCGACGGACGACTGGATCGAGAGGACATGCATCGGACGATCTTCTCCCATGATCGCGCGGCGTCCAGCCCCACGGCGGAGCCGTCCCAGCGCGGCGTAGGATAGTTCACCCGTCGCCCGGGGCGATCGGCCCGTCCCGATCGGTCGATGGGACGGGCCCGTCGCGGGGGCAGCGCACGAGAGCGCCCGGATCGCCACAGCCGGGTGCCATACTGCACCTGGTGATAGGAGCGGGGGACGGCCGTGTGTCATGGTGACGGAGAAAGGGAGTGGAGCCCCATGGCAGGACAGCCTGACATCCCAATGGGAGACGATGCGGCCAGCGGCGGGGACCCCGAGAGATCCCCACGGACCCTTCCGGCCGCCCCCCTGACGTTGCCCGATGCCCTGGTCGACGCCGACTGGCTCGCCGCCCACCTCGGTCATCCTGACCTCCGCGTCGTGGACATCCGGGGCTATGTCCGAACGACGGATCTGGGTGAGGGTCGTCAGCAGGCCGATTACCTCGGGGCACGCGACGAGTACGAAGCCGGCCACATCCCCGGCGCCACCTACGTCGACTGGACCGCCGACATCACTGATCCGGATGACCCGGTGCCCGTTCAGGTCGCCCCGCCCGATCGCTTCGCCCGGGCGATGGGGGAGCGCGGCATCGGGCCGCACAGCGTCGTGGTCGCCTACGATCACACCGGTGGCCACTTCGCGACCCGTCTCTGGTGGGCCCTGCGCTACCACGGCCACGAGGCCGTCGCCGTCCTCGACGGCGGTTGGGCCGACTGGGTCGCCTCGGGCCGTCCGGTCAGCACCGAGGACCCGACCTTCCCAATGGCCACATTCATCCCCCGCCTCGCCCCCGCCCTCCGCGCCGGAGTCGATGACGTGGCCGCGACCGTGGCCGGCGCCGGTGGTCCGCGCCTCATCGACGCCCGCGACCGCGAGCAGTACACCGGCGCGACCCGGCGCGGCCCCCGCGGCGGGCACATCCCCGGCGCCATCCACCTGCCGGCCAAGTCCTTGATCGGGGCCGATGGCCGCTGGAAGCCTCTCGCGGAGCAGCGGAGCGTGGTCGAGGCGGCCGGCGTGGCCCCCGGTGACCCGGTCGTCGCCTACTGCAATGGCGGCGTCACCGCCACCGCCGTCCTCTTCTCCCTCCACCGTCTGGGCCACGGCGACGGCGCGAACTACGACGGCTCGTGGAACGAGTGGGGCGATCGCACCGACCTCCCGGTCGAGGAGGTCCCACCGGGGCCGGGGTAGGGTATTGCCGTCCGTTCGACTTCCGGCGAGGTGCCCCCGTTCCGGATTCCCCATGGGTCAAGACCGATAGTGCCCTGGGTGTCGGAGGGGGACACGGGTCGATGCTATCGAGCGATGGTGTGGCGACCGGCCGAGTCCGATCGTCCGCATCCACATCCCCGTCGAAAACGTGGAACGGGCTCCCCACGATCGTGGGGAGCCCGTTGGGTCGAGTCCGTGAACTTTCGGCGCGGGGACCTACCCGATCATGGTGCCAAGGGGCAGACTCGAACTGCCGACCGCACGATTTTCAGTCGTGAGCTCTACCAACTGAGCTACCTTGGCGAGGGACATGTCATGGCCGGGGACGGATCCCCGGGTGGGCGATAGAGGGCTCGAACCTCTGACATCCACGGTGTAAACGTGGCGCTCTTCCAACTGAGCTAATCGCCCGTCGACGGGCGGGACCTGCTTCGACACGGTACGGTGACGATCCGATGCGCCGGTGCCCAGGAAAGGATTTGAACCTTCACGCCCTTGCGGGCACTAGCCCCTCAAGCTAGCGCGTCTGCCGTTTCGCCACCTGGGCCAGCACCGTCTCACCGTCTCGCGGCGCGGCAAAGTATAGGCGGGCGGTGTCCGGGCGTCAATGATCGGACGGTCGAACGGACGCTCGTAGGAGCGACCCTATCCCTACGTCCCCCCCACCACCGGCAAGGTGTGCAGCGCGTGCGGCACCACCAGACATTCGGCCGGTCGGTCCGTGCTCGCCCCGACCACCTCGGCGGCCCAGGCGAGCGCCCCAGGCATGTCCTCGAAGGCCGACATCCCGACCGAGCGAACCATCGCCTCGTCCTCGGCCCCGACCACCGCGACCCGGACATCCTCCAGCATTCGGGCCACGATGTAGGCCCGTTGTTCTCCGGGGAGGATGCCGTCGCGGCGGATCCGGGCCACGATCGCCGCTGGTCCGCCCGGGTCCCGCATCGCGGCCAGGAAGCGGCGCTCGCCCGCGCCGTCTCCCGCCCCCTCCGGGCAGCGAGCCGGGACGACCAGCACCCCGCCCCGCCTCACGACCGGAGTCGGGGCGTACTGGAGATAGGTCGCGGCCCGGCTCGCCTGGTAGAGGTTGGCGTCCTTGGGCGCCCCAACCCCGGCCACCGCGATATCGACCTGGGCCGGGATGCCGACCGTCACCATCCCGGCCGCGAACGCCGCCAGATCATCGTGGACCGCCTCCGGTGCCCCGTAGGCGATCGCCACTGGCCGACCGGCGTCGTCCAGGACCGCGTTGGCCACGAACCGGACCCCCGCCAACCGTGCGACCTCCCGCACCGCCGCCTGGAACGGGTTGCCGTCGAGGCGGGCCAAGCGCGTCCCCGGTTGGTCGAGCATCGCCGGGCCGTGGGTGTAGGCGATCGTCGCCTCGTCGGCGCAACCGATCGCCACCGTCTTGCCGCCGCCGCTGAACCCCGCGTACTGGTGCGGTTCGACCACCCCCGTCGAGAGGACGAGGTCGGCCTCGACCACGCGCCGGTTGACCCGGAACGGTACCCCGCCCGGCCCCCGCATCACCGTCACCAATCCCGCATCGTCACCCGCGTCATGGTCCACGACCAGGTAGCGCCTGGCGATCTCTGCCCCGAGCTTCGCCACCCGTTCCTCGGTCGTACTCGGCCGGTGCGTGCCGACGGCGACCACGAAGGTGATCGCCTCGTCGGGCACCCCCGCCCTGGCCAGCTCCACCATCATCGGTGGCACCAGGAGACCGTCCGGGCAGGCCCGGGTCACGTCGGTGATCGCGATGACCACCGACCGTGCGCCCCGCGCCAGGTCGCTTAGTGCCGGGCTGCCCACCGGCGATGCCAGCGCTCGTTCCGCCGCCCCGGCCGGGTCCGGTAGCGCCTCCCGCGCCGACGAGGTCACGGTCGCCCCGCGCACCCCCGGCGGCATCGCGAACCCGACCTCGCCCTCTCCGAACGGCACGAGATAGGGGAGGGGAGTCGGCCCAGCGCCGTCTCTGGCCAGTCCGCTGGACGTCTCCGTGAGGTGGGTTGGTCGGACGTCGGTCATCTGTGACTCCTGGGCTCCCGGAGATGGGCGAAGGGGCCATGCTATGATGCCACGCCCCGGACGGCGGGCGGGTCACTCGGCTGGGCGCGGTCACCGGACCATGGCGACCGGTGGCCAGGCATATTCGGGAGGGACGGAGCGATGGCCACGCGGCTGGCGGGCGAACGACGCAAGGTGACCGTGGTCGGGGCGGGGATGGTCGGTGGTACCGTCGCCCAGACCCTCGCCCAGCGTGACTACGCCGACGTGGTCCTGCTTGACATCGTCGAGGGGATGCCCCAAGGCAAGGCCCTCGACCTGATGCAGGCCGGCGCCGTCCTCGGCTACGGCACTCGACTGACCGGCACCAACGACTACGCCGCCACCGCCGGGTCCGACGTCGTCGTGATCACCTCGGGCATCGCCCGCAAGCCCGGCATGAGCCGCGACGACCTGCTCAAGACCAACATGGGCATCGTCCGAGGCGTCACCGAGCAGGTCGTCGCCACCTCTCCCGACGCCGTCGTGATCGTCGTCTCCAACCCCCTCGACGCCATGTGCCATGCCGCCTTTGACGTGGCTGGCTTCCCTCGCGAGCGCGTCATCGGCATGGCCGGGGTCCTGGACGCCGCCCGCTTCAAGACCTTCATCGCCATGGAGCTCGATGTCTCGGTCGAGGATGTCTCGGCCTTCGTCCTCGGCGGCCACGGCGACACCATGGTCCCCCTCTCCCGCTACAGTACCGTCGCCGGCATCCCGATCACGGAGCTGCTGCCGGCCGATCGCGTCCGGGCTCTTGAGGAGCGGACGGCCAACGGCGGCGCCGAGATCGTCAGCCTCCTCAAGACCGGCTCCGCCTACTACGCCCCCGGCGTCTCGGTGGTCGAGATGGTCGATGCCATCCTGCTCGACAAGAAGCGTGTCCTCCCGTGCAGCGTCCTGCTCCGGGGTGAATACGGCATCGACGGCGTCTTCGTCGGCGTGCCGATCATCCTCGGCGCCGCGGGCATGGGCCGGGTCGTCGAGGTCACTCTCACCGACACGGAGCGTGCCGCCCTGGCGAAATCGGCCGACGCGGTCCGCGAGCTGGTCGCAGCGATGGCCACCCTCTCGGCTCAGGACGCCTGATCCCACCACCGTGCCCTGCTCGACCCGCGTCGCTGGCAAGCCGCGTGCTTCTCGTTGTCCTGATGAATGAACGGATCGCCGCCGCGCCGGCGTGGAGCGCGTGAGCTGGCGTCGCTGGAAGGGATGTGGCAGACATGGCGAGGGTGAAGAGTTCGGGCGGCCCGATGGCGGTCTTCGGGACGGTGCGGAGCCTGGTCTCGATCCTCCGGGAGATGAGCTTCGACGACATCAAGCGAGATGCCGAGCGTGCCCCCCGCCTGCTGGTCGTCGGTCCGACCGCCGAGGCCGCCGCCGGCCTCGGGCTGAGCCTGACCGGCGAGACCCGGTCCGGCACGGTGACCACCCACGCCGGGAACCAGGTACCCCGTGAACTCGGTCTCTTCGACGCCGCGGTCGTCCACGACCCGACCGATACAGGCGCTACCGACAAGGTGCGGGAGAGGTTGGGAGAGCGAGACGGCAACGGACCCGTCTTCCGCTTCGAGGGGACCAATGCCGGTGGGGCGCGTGCGTTGGAAGAACTCCGCCTCCAGTTGATGCGGCGGCTGCCGGAGCGTGCTCCCGCCTTCGGCCGCGCCTTCCCCGCCTTCCGTCCCTCGGCCGCGAAGGCCACGATCGACGAGGCCGCCAAGGCCAACGCCCAGTTCGCCCTGGTCTCCAACATCCCGGCCGTCGTTCCCCTGGTCGGTGGCCTGGTGGCCGCCAGCGCCGACTTCTTGGTCCTGACCAAGAACCAGGTGATGCTGCTCTACAAGGTCGCCGCCATCCACGGCCGCTCCCTCGACGACCAGTTCGGGATCATCCGCGAGATGGTCCCGGTGGTCGGGGCCGGTCTCGCCTGGCGGACCGTCGCCCGCGAGATCGCCGCGTTCGTGCCCTTCGCCGCCGGCACGGTTCCCAAGGTGGCCGTCGCCTACGCCGGCACCCTTGCCGCCGGGCGGGGCGCCGATTTCTACTACCGCTTCGGCCACAAGCCCGATGCCGACCAGATCAAAGGCTATTACCAGCAGGCTGCCGACCGCGTCCGTGCCCTCCCCGGCATCCCGAACGCGATCCCGTCCGGGTCGCCATCGAACGGCGAACTCCCCTCACCGATCGACACCGCCGCCTCGGACCAACCCGCCACGCCCGCGACCTGACGCCGATCCGATCGGGACCCGTTCCGGGGGCCCAGATCAGGAATGACTCGTCCGAACGAGGCATGAGTGACGATCGGGAAGGGCGCCGCGGGCGACCCTTCCCGATGCTTCGGCCCAGACAACGCATCCCACCACACGCATTGCGTGTGGTGGGATGGTACCTAGCTGACCTTTGCGTGCCGGTCCTGGAACTGCTTGGTGGTGATTCCCAGCAGCGAGGCCGCCGCCTGGCGGTCACCGTCGGTCTGGGTCAGGGCTTCGTTGAGGGCCTGTTCCTCGACCGTCGCCAGCAGGTCGGCGAGGGACGTCCCCTGGCGGACGCGCTGCGCGACGTCGATGAACCGTCGGCTGTCGGTGCCCGTGAAGTCCAGGTGCTCCTCGGTGATCACGCCGCCCTGCGATAGGACCGTGGCCCGTTCGATCATGTTCTCCAACTGGCGGACATTCCCCGGCCAGTCGAAGCCCATCATCGCCGTCATCGCGTCCTGACTGATCCGCGAAGGTGACGAGCCGGCCGTGTACCGGTGTTTCTGGAGGAAGTACTCCACCAGCAGCGGGATGTCGTCCCGCCGGTCCCGCAATGGCGGCAGGTAGAGGGCGATCACGTTCAGGCGGTAGAAAAGGTCCTCCCGGAATCGGCCGTCGGCCACCTCCTGAGGCAGGATCTTGTTGGTCGCGCTGATCACCCGCGTGTCGACCTTCACCAGGACTGACCCGCCGACCCGCTCGAATTCCCGCTCCTGCAACACCCTCAGCAGCTTCTTCTGGGTCGCCAGGCTCATCTCCCCGACCTCGTCGAGGAAGATCGTCCCCTTGTTCGCCATCTCGAAACGGCCCTTGCGCTGGGCCACCGCCCCGGTGAAGGCGCCCTTCTCGTGCCCGAACAGCTCGCTCTCCAGCAGCGTCTCCGGCAGCGCGGCGCAGTTCACCTTGATCAGGGGGCCGCGCGAGTAGCTGGAGGAATTGTGGAGGATCGTCGCCACCAGTTCCTTGCCGGTCCCGGTCTCGCCCGAGATCAGCACGGTGGCGTCGGAGCGGGCGACCCGGCCGATGGTCTTGTAGACCTCCTGCATCGCCGCGCTATTCCCGATGATCACTTCGTTCGGGTCCCGGTCCAGCCGGGTCGCCAGTTCCTGCACCTGGTGGTCGAGGGCCTGGCGCTCGAAGTAGCGCTGGATGGTGACCAGGACGTGGTCGAGGTCGAACGGCTTGGTGATGTAGTCGTAGGCCCCGAGTTGGATCGCCTCGATCGCCACGTTGGACGTGCCGTAGGCGGTCATGATGATGATCGGCAGGTGAGAGCCTGCCTCCCGGCCCGGCTTCGCTCCCGCCTCCCGCAGGACATCGATGCCGCTCTTGTCCGGCATCCTGACGTCCATCAGGACCAAATCCGGCCGGGCCACGTCGGGGGAGGACAACGCGGTCAGGACCTCGGCGCCGTTCGACGCTTCGATGATCTCGAAACCTTCGTCCACGAGCAAGTCGCGAAGTACGCCACGGATCGATCCGTCGTCGTCCGCGACCAGTACACGTTGCATCACGTCTCCAGGGGCTAGTCGCCCCGGTGCATACCATCGTCCGGCACCAGGGGCCAGCCCTCCAAGTATACAATCGTCGGCATCGACGGGATCAGCCAATCCGTGACTCGGCTGGACGGAGGGACGGTCAACAGTGGGCGCCTGGTCACGACTGGTCCTGCTCGGTTTCAGCGGCGGCGGGAAATCGACGGTCGCCCGCCTCGTCGCGGCCCGCCTCGGGTGGACCGCGATCGACATCGACGGCCTGGTGGAGAGCCACTTCGGCCTGACCGTGCCCGAGGTCTTCGCTCGTCACGGCGAGGCCGCCTTCCGTGCCGCCGAGCGCGAGGGCCTGGCTTCGGCCCTCACCGGCGAGCGGGTCGTCGTCGCCACCGGCGGCGGGGCCGCCTGCGACGACGACGCCTGGTCCTCCTCCCTGCTCGGCCGGTCGGGTACCCTCACCGTCACCCTCGACGCCGACCCCGCCGTCCTCCTCGGCCGGCTCCGCGCCCAGGCCGATCGGGAGGGCGGCGCGGCCGGTCGCCCGATGCTCGCCGGCGAAGACCCCCTGGCTCGCATCGTCGCGCTGAAGGCCGCTCGCCAGGCGTGGTACGACCGCGCCGCCCTTACCTTGGTCGTCGATCGGGTCACGGCCGAGGAGGTGGCCGCCGAGGTCGCCCGAGTCACCGCGGGCGAACCCGCTCGGCTCGTCCTGGCCGCCCGTTCCGGTACCAGCGAGATCGTCATCGGTCCCGGCGTGGCGACGACGGCTGGGGGCCGCGTCCGGACCGCGTTCCCGGCCGCCCGCCGGGTCTGGGTCATCACCGACGAGGGCGTCGCCCCCCACGCCCTGGCGCCGGTCGAGGCCGGCCTGGCCGCCGCCGGGCTAACGGTCGGCAGTCAGGTCGTCGCGGTGGGGGAGGGGAGCAAGAGCCTGGCGGGAGCTTCCGGTCTCTGGGATTGGTTGCTCGGGAATCGGGTCGAGCGAGGCGACGTGGTGGTCGCCCTCGGCGGCGGCATGGTCGGTGACCTGGCCGGGTTCGTCGCCGCCACGACCCTGCGAGGCCTCAATCTGGTCCAGATCCCGACCAGCCTGCTCGCGATGGTCGATAGTTCTGTCGGCGGCAAGACCGGCATCAATCACCCGGCCGGCAAGAACCTGATCGGCGCGTTCAACCAGCCCGGCCTGGTCATCATCGATTCCGACCTCTTGGCGACCATGCCTCCCCGCGAGCGTCGCTCCGGCTGGGCCGAGATCGTCAAGCACGCCGTCATCCAGCCATCTACCCCCGGTGGGGAGCAGGCCGACCTCACGCGCGTCCTGGCCCGCAATCGTACCGCGCTCGTCGCTGGGGCCGAGCCCGCGATGGCCTACGTGATCGGCCGCAACGTCGCCCTCAAGGCCGCCGTGGTCGAAGCCGACGAACGGGAGACGGGCATCCGCGCCTTCCTCAATCTCGGCCACACGATCGGTCACGCCATCGAGGCGGCAGGGTACACCCTGCTCCATGGCGAGGCCGTCGCCGTCGGCGCCCGCGCCGCCGCCCGCCTCGGCCACCGTCTCGGCACCTGCGACGCGGCGACCGTCGCTGCGATCGACGACCTGCTCGACGCGTTCGATCTCCCCCGGACCGCCACCGCCGACCCCGACCGCGTCTACGACCTGACCGGCAACGACAAGAAGCGGTCGACCGGCCAGCAATCCTGGGTCCTCCCCCTCGCCACCGGCGGCGTGGTCATTCGCCGCGACGTCCCCGAGCCCGACATCCGTGCCGTCATTGCCGAGGTCGTGACCCCCGCCGGGTAGCCCCCGGAACGGTCTTCCCCGCGTCGTCCCCGCTGGTTCTTCCCCGACCGCTCGCTTCATTGGCGCGGTCTGGTCCGTCCCCCGTTCGTCCCGGAGGTCACCCACGATGCCAGACACCCTCGATGCCGCGTGGCTCGCCGACACGGGAGACCTGGAGGAGGCCGTCGCGCTCACCGCCCACCTCGTCGCCCAGCCCAGCTATTCGGGCGAGGAGGCCGCCGTCCAGCGGGCGATCGCCGGGTGGTTCGCGGAACATGACATCCCGGTCGAGGTCCAGGCGGTCGACGGCGACCGGACCAACGTCGTGGCGCGGATCGATCGCGGGCCGGGTCCGACGTTGCTCCTGACCGGGCACGCCGATACCGTGCCGGCGGTCGAGGGGTGGAGCACCGATCCGTGGACCGCCCGGCGCGAGGGCGATCGGCTCTATGGACTGGGGGCCTGCGACATGAAGGCCGGTCTCGCCGCGGCGATGTTGGCCACCCGCGCCCTCGCCCGCCGGTCGGATTGGGGCGGCACCGTCCTCTTCGCCTCGGTGGTGGACGAGGAGGCGTACTCCCTCGGCGCCCGGGCCCTCATCGCCGGGGGCTTGCGCGCGGATGCCTGCGTCGTCACGGAGTCCGCCTGGCGACCCTGCCTCGGCGCGGTCGGCAAGGTCTTGGTACGGGTCGATGTGGAGGGCAGGGCCGCCCACGCGTCGTGGCCGGATGACGGGGTCAATGCGGCGGTCGAAGCCGCCCGCTTCGTCGCCGGGCTGGATGCCCTGCCAGTCGGGCGTCACCCCCGGATGGTGGCCAGTCGCTGCGTGCTCTCCGTCCGGGCCGGCGAGGAACGATACTCGATGACCGTCCCGGAGCACGCGCGGGTGGTGGTCAGCCAAATGATCGTCCCCGGCGAGACCGGAGAGGGCATC
>CADCWH010000047.1 GCA_902806395.1 uncultured Thermomicrobiales bacterium
CACCACCGGGTCAATGGCGGGGAGGGCGTGCATCACCCTGTCGATCGCGTCTTCGTCAACCAGGGTAACCTCACACCGGACGGACCCCTAGACTTGGCGAACAGGGGCTGAACAGCTACACGCGATGGGAGGCGACGATGGGTGGTAGTGATGACCGGGAAGGAAACGGGCACGCTCAGATCACGACGCCCGTGTCCAGCGACGCTGATGGCCCCGGACTGACTCACTTCGACGCCGAGGGCCGCGCCCGGATGGTCGATGTCGGGGACAAGGCAGTGACGCGGCGGGTCGGGGTCGCATCCGGCCGGGTCCGGATGCGACCCGAGACCCTGCTGACCATCCGCGAGGGACGGGCGGCCAAGGGCGACGTCCTCGGTGTGGCGAGGGTGGCAGGGATCATGGCTGCCAAGCGGACCTCGGACCTGGTCCCGATGTGTCACCCATTGATGTTGACCCGTGTCGAGGTGGCCTTCGCAACCGACATCGGGCCGGACCTGCTCGGCATCACGGCCCGGGTGGAAACCCGGGGTCAGACCGGGGTCGAGATGGAGGCGCTCACTGCGGTCTCCGTCGCCGCCCTCACGGTCTACGACATGGTCAAGGCGATCGACCGGGGAATGACGATCGAGGCGATCGGGCTCGATGCCAAGTCCGGCGGGGCCTCAGGGGATTGGAATCGGGAAGACGGGCGATGATGACCGCGATGGGTCGGACGATCGCGCCGCGGGGCCCACGATCCGTCGGACCAGTCAGGAGCCCCGGCTCGCCACGCCGATGAACAAGGAAACCCGGTACTGGATCGTCGGCGAGTCCCAGGCACGGCCCCGGTCGCCGAAGTAGAGTCCTAGGAGACGCTGGGCCTCTTCGAGCGAGTCGAAGCGAAAGGTGGTCTCGACGATCTCCTCCCGGAATCCTCGTGCGGTCCACCAGGCCCGTGTTCGGTCGGTCTCGACCGGCTCATCGTCCAAGGCGCTGAAGGCATCGTCGCCGGCATTGTCGGCGACGATCAACGAACCGCCCGAACGCACGACCCGGCTCCATTCGGCCAGGCCGGGATCGCCATAGCCGATGTCGGGGAAGAAGTAGGCCCAGGTCGCGAACGCCGCGTCGAACGACGCGTCGCGGAAGGGCAGAGCCTGGGCCGCTCCCCGGACCCATGGCAGGATCCTCCGCCGGTCGATCATCCCAGCGGCTGGTTCCAATGGCACGACGCGACGATCCGGGCGCGACAAACGCTCGGCCGTGAACCCGTCGCCGGCCCCGGTGTCGAGGACCAGACCGCCCGGTAGCAAATCATCGAGCGCCGCTAGGACGATGCCGTCCCGATCCATGGTCCGACGCTCGACCTCGAACGTGTCCCGGTCGGTCGCCCCGTAGAAGGGGATGACCCGGCCAAATCGCTCCATCTGCCGTTCCCTCCGGTCTCGGAGCGTACACCGATCCGTCGGCGCCGGTCGAAGCCGGAGTGCCGCGCGGGCCGCTCCGCGCGACCGGTGACGGGAGACTGTGAGCTTACGCCGACCAATGGAAGGGGTGCCGGTTCCCGGTCGCCTGGTGCGCGGGGCAATCGGGCAAACGATCGTACAATGCTGGGCATAGCGGGCTCGCCGGGCCCATGGCCGGCGGTCGGGCGTAGTGGACGACGTCGTGGGTTCCCGCGACTCGCGAGCGGGGGGTGGGGCGGATGGCGGCGATCGGTTCGGACCGGGGACGACTGGCGGCGGGGGTGATCCTACCCGGAGCGGACCGCTTGGCCTGGTACTTCATGCGGGTTTCGGGCATCGCGTTGCTGGGGTTTGCCCTGGGGCACCTCTTTATCACCCATTATCTGAATGTTCCCTCGGAGACCACCTTTGCTTTCGTCGCGGGACGGTGGGCCAACCCGGTCTGGCGATCGTTCGACTGGGTCCTGCTATTGGCCGCCCTGTGGCACGGGATGGTCGGGATGCGGTACTCGATCACCGACTTTCTACGCCGTCCGCTCTGGCGACTGATAGCGATGTCGGCGGTCGTGATCGTCGGGGTACTGTGGACCGGGCTGGGCACGATCACGATCTTCACGTTCGACGCCGCGGCCGCGGCCGCTAACAGTGGACCGTGGGCCGATGAGCTGTGGATCGCCGACGTCCTGGGTTACTCGCTGTTCGTCTTCGCCGTCGGGACCTATGTCGGCATCGCCGCCCTGCTGTTCTACATCCTCCGCAGCCTGCGTGCGGGAGTCGTGCCGATCTACAACGGGGACGTCGGCCAGTACGCTTGGGTGATGCACCGGGCGACCGGGATCGGGACCGTGTTCTTCCTGCTGGTCCACATCGTCGACATCATGCTGATCGGCCTCGGGGCCGAGATCTACGATGAATCGGTAGAGTTCTACGGCAATGCCTTCCTGCTCCCGATGGAGATCGCCCTGGTGGGGGCGGTGATCTACCACTCGCTTAACGGCGTCCGGATCTTGATGATCGACTTCTGGGAGATGGGCACCCGCCGGGAGCGCCAGCTCTTCTGGATGGCGTTGATAGGCACCGCCGTCCTGACGATCCCGAGCGGCGTCATCATCCTGGCCCACGAGCTCTAGCGGTCTATCCGCAGCGGGCTAGGTGACGGGTCGTGAGAAGGTGGGAACAGGTGGGTCCAGGGGCAATAGTCCCCGGTCACGCTCAGATGGCTGACGGGACCGGCTGGTCCTCGATGCTGAGCGGGAGCAGCAGCGAGAACGTGCTGCCCTCTCCCTCGCGACTCTCGACGGTGATCCTCCCGCCGTAGCGGAGAGCGATCTGCTGGGCGCTGAACAGACCAAGGCCCAGACCCTCGATGGGACCGTTATCACGTGCGGCGGACGCGTTCGGGGCCCGGTAGAACTGGCCGAAGACGCGCGACAGCGACGCCGCGGGCACTCCGATCCCCGTGTCCGTCACCGCCAGGATGGCGTGGCGCTCGTCACGCCGGAGCGTGATGTCTATCGCACCTCCGTCCGGGCTGTATTTGATCGCATTGCTGACCAGGTTGTCCAAGATGCGACGGAGGTGATCGGGATCCCAATCGCCGACCACGACATGGGGCCCGGGGGATTCCAGTCGCAGCGAGTGGGCAGCGTTGGTTCCCCGGTACAGGTGGACCGTTTGGGCCGCGATGTCATGCAGGTCGACCCGTTGCCAGGTAGGTGAGAGGAAGTCGCCCGACTCGAGGCGGAGGGCGTTCAGGAGCTGGTTGAGCTGGCGCTCCATCGTCTCGGCCTGGCTCACGATCGCCGCGATCGCCGACATGTCTCGGTTCTGGCCCGGATGGCGGTCGGCTCGCAATTGGAGGAGCTGGGACCACCCCTTGATGCTGGTCAGGGGCGTTTTCAGGTCGTGGGTGACACTGATGATGAATTGGTCTTTCTGGCGCTCGACCTGCTGGAGCGCGGTGACATCGTGGAGGGTGAGCACGGCACCCAGCGTCTGGCCCTGTTCCCCGACCAAGGGCGCGGCGCTCACCAGGGCGAACACTTCGGTACCGTCGGTCCTGGTCAGCCGCCATTCAGCCTGTTCGGTGGTGATGCGGTCCCGCAGGGCGGCGGCGAGAGCGTAGCCATTTTCGAGGACCGGGTCGCCGTGAGCCGTGCGGATGTCGTAGGTCCGGGCGTACGCCTCGATGTCCATATCGAACTCGACCCCGCCATGGAGACGGTGCGCGGCCTCGTTGATGAATTGGATCCTCCCGTCGGAGTCGGTACTGAGGACGCCGTCGGCCGTCTGGCCGAGGACCAGGCTGCGCTCCGAAGCTAGGGTGTGGATGTGTTCCTTCGCCCGCACCTGCTCCTCGAACAGGCGGGCGTTCTCGTGCGCCAGGGCGGCTCGCAGTGCCAACTCTCGTGCCAAGTGGAGATCGGCCTCGACGAATGGTGGGCGGTTTCCGGACGCCATCAGCACCAAGGTGGCGACTGGGGCACTACGCGCCACCACCGGAACGACCATCACGCCCGTGACCCCGAAGGGGTGCAGTCCGGGTAGAGCATCTCCCGGTGAGGTGACACTGCCGGACGCGGTGACGACCCCGTTGTTTATCCTGTCGGTGGTATGGATGACCCGGTCCACGCCCGAGTGGAGCACCGGGACGGGATCAATGACGGCCAGGAGCCGGGCCATCGCCGGGTCACCGCCGGCGGTATCGTCTGGTGAAAGAATCCCGCGAAGATCACCCGAACTGGCGACGACACCGAATCCGGGTGGGAATTCGTCCGGCACGACGACGACGGCGATGTCGGCCAGCGCCGGAACCGCGACCTCGCTGACTAAGTGGAGGGTCTTGATCGGGTCCAGGGACGTGTTGAGCTTGGCACTGGCGACGGCGAGGAACCGGGTCGCCGACTCGGCGGACTCTGCCTCTGCTCGGGCCCGCTGCTCCACCGCGTAGAGGCGGGCCCGCTCCAATGCCAGGGCACATTGCCGGGCTAAGGTCGCCGCGAACTCGCGGTCCTCGGCCGCGAAGGGCCGCTCCCGAATGAAGCTGAAGGAGATCGCCCCGATGAGGCGCGACTCTACTTGGAGCGGGACGACCGCGCGCGAGGCGAAACGGACCGAGGAAGACGACCTGTCGTTGGGATAGCGGGCCGACCAGACGGCGGGG
>CADCWH010000048.1 GCA_902806395.1 uncultured Thermomicrobiales bacterium
ATGCGGGCCCGCATGCTGCTCCAGGTCCACGATGAGCTGGTCCTCGAGGTCCACCGCGACGACCTGATGGACGCCGCTCGGTTGGTCACCGGTACGATGGCCTCGGTGGTAGAGCTCGATGTCCCGCTCGTCGCCGAGGTCCAGGCCGGCAGTCACTGGGACGACATGGCGCCGGTCGATATGAGCGAGGGCTAGGGCGTCGCGTGACCGGTGAGCGTGCCGGACAGTCCGCGCGAACTGATCACTCCAAGGGCGTCCTGAAGGCATTGGCGGGCTGATCGGCCTTTCGGGTCACCAAGCTCCCGATGGCCGGGGTGGCGGTCAGGTGGATCTTGGTCCACGCCACTTGGGACCTGCCCAGCCACCGCGTGGCGTTGATGCCGGAGGTGATCGCCTTTCACCACCTGCGGTCCTCATATCCGATCCATCTCTTGATCGTGCCTCGTCGAGTATTCGCTGGCCCGGGGACCATGGCTGGGGTTGATGTTCCGGACCTCGCGGCCCTGTTCCCAGTGGCGGCCGGGCTCGTTCCCGTACCTCACGCCGGTCGGGACGTGGTTGCCCCGATGATCAACGGCGGGGACTCCCAGGATGTCGCCGAGGTACACGCGCACCCGATCGTCGGGACAAGCATGGCCCGGTAGGACTCCCCGCCGATCACTGGTCATCGGGACGATGTTGGTCGATTCCCGCCGTTCCTTCACCCGGGCTTCGTTCGGACGACGCATCTCGACTTTCGTGCGGGCCGAGACGAAGCGCAGCGACCGGGCGATCCCACCTCGGAGCAGGTTTCGTCCTGGATCTGAGGCGGGCCGTCAACGACATCGGTCTGGCCGCTGATCCACCCTGGACTGATTGGTCTTAGGTCTCGACGTAAGCAGACGGCAGCCACGACCTCCCGTACCTCCACTTCGTCACGGGCGCTCCGACCTCACGCAGGGAAGGCTCGACTCTAGGATCACGATGACCAGGGACCTGCGGTCACTCGGCGCGGCGGTGACCGAGTGCGGCTTTGGTATACTTTGGAAAGCATTATGTCCTGGCGCGTGGTGCGCCGGTCCCCCCCGACGTCTATTCCCCAGGAGTCCCCACGGATCATGCCCACCTACTCGTATCGCTGCGATACCTGCGGTCACCAATTCGACCAGTTCCAGAAGTTCAGCGAGGCAGCTCTGACCGAGTGTCCGGTCTGCGAGGCGGCCATCCGTCGCGTCATCCATCCCGTCGGCGTGGTCTTCAAGGGATCGGGCTGGTACATCAACGACAGTCGCAAGCCGGGCCCGGACGAGTCCAAGCCGTCCTCCGGCAAATCGGACAATGGCAAGGACGGCGGAAAGGTGAAGGCGGACGACAAGCCATCGGTCGCCGAGACCGCCAAGTCGGCCGCCACGTCGGATTCAGCGCCGGCCGAGAAGGCTGTGGCGGCGAAGTCCTCCTGACACGCCGCCGGTCCTCCGACCGCTCCCAACGATGAGGATCGCCATGCGACGCCTGCGTGAAGATATCCGGGCGATCCGTAGCCGAGACCCCGCGGCCCGCTCGACCGTCGAGATCCTCCTGACCTACCCCGGCCTCCACGCGGTCCAGACGCACCGCCTCGCGTCCACCCTGCACCGCCGGGGCCACACGTTGTCGGCCCGGCTGATCTCCCATCTTGGCCGGGCGGTGACCGGGATCGAGATCCACCCTGGTGCCACGCTCGGCCGCCGGCTCGTGATCGATCACGGGATGGGGGTGGTGATCGGTGAGACCGCCGTGGTCGGTGACGATGTAACGATCTATCAAGGTGTCACGCTCGGTGGGACGGGCAAACAGCGCGGTAAGCGGCACCCCACCATCGGCAATGGCGTGATCATCGGGGTCGGTGCCTCCGTCCTCGGTGCCGTCCAGATCGGGGACCGCGCCCGCGTCGGCGGCGGGGCCGTGGTGCTGCGCGATGTCCCGCCGGACACCACGGCCGTTGGTGTGCCCGCCAAGGCCGTCGGGGCCAGTGCTGACGGTACTGTGCCGCCCCGCCGCCTGGAGCGTCTGCCCGATCCCCAGCGGGACGCCCTCGTCGCCGTCCTCCAGCGGGTCGAGGAACTCGAGCAGAAGGTGCGTGACCTGGAGCGTGAAGCCGTCCCCCGTAGCGCCTCTCCGGAACCCTCCTGTCTGGCCTGATGTCCACCTGACTCCGGCACCGGCCGGGGAGGGGCCCCGCCCTCAAGCGGACCGCCGGCCCACCAGACCCTTACCAGGAGAGACGACCCTCATGGAGCGATCGAGCGCGACGACCTCCCAGGCTGGCGGACCCCTCGTCATCTACGACACTCGCACCCGCACCAAGCAGCCATTCCGGCCGATCGTCCCCGGTCAAGTCCGGATGTACGTCTGCGGGGTGACCGTCTACGACGACGCCCACATCGGCCACGCGATGTCGGTGATCGTCTTCGACATGATCCGGCGCTACCTCGAATATCGGGGATACGAGGTCCGCCACGCCCAAAACTTCACCGACATTGACGACAAGATCATTGCCCGGTCCAACCGCGAGGAGATCGACCCGAACGACCTCACCGAACGGCTGATCACCGACTGGCTTGCCGAGACGCTGGCCCTCAATGTCTTGCCGGCGACGGTCTATCCCCGTGCGACCCGGGAGTTACCGGCGATCATCGCGATGATCGAGGGGTTGATCGAGCGCGGACACGCCTATCCGGTGGACGGCGATGTCTACTTTCGCGTCCGATCGTTCCCGGGGTACGGCAAGCTGTCACACCGCGACCCGGACGACATGAGATCCGGCGCCCGGATCGAGGTGGACGAACGCAAGGAAGACCCGCTCGACTTCGCGCTTTGGAAAGCCGCCAAGCCGGGTGAGCCCTCCTGGCCTTCCCCGTTCGGACCCGGTCGGCCCGGGTGGCACATCGAATGTTCCGCGATGTGCACCTCCCACCTCGGCGGCCAGGTCGATCTCCACGGCGGCGGCACCGACTTGATCTTTCCCCATCACGAGAACGAGATCGCCCAATCCGAGGCGTTTCTAGGCACGGAGCCCTTCGCGAACTTCTGGCTCCACAATGGCATGCTGCGCTTCGGCGGCGAGAAGATGTCGAAGTCGCTCGGGAACATGGTCACGATCCGCTCCCTGCTCGACCGCGGCCTTGGTGACGCATTCCGATTGATGGTCCTCCAATCGCATTACCGGGCGCCCCTCACCTATTCGGAGGAGGCACTGGCCGGGGCCGAACGCGGCATCGAACGCCTGCGGACCGCGCTCGGCGACGCTGATGCGACGGCTGGGACCCACCAGACCACTGCTCCGGTGGCTGACGCCCTGGCCGACCAGTCCGACGACACGATGGCACGCTTTACGTCCGCGATGGACGACGACTTCGACACCCCGACGGCCATCGCGGCCCTCTTCGATCTCGCCCGCTCGATCAACCGTGAGGCCGCCACTCCCGAGCCTTCACCGTCCTTGCCGACGGCTCGCGCGATGCTGGCCACCCTCATGGCGGTCCTGGGTTTCGAGCCTTCTCGGCCTGAACCAGCAATGGCGGCCGACGCGAAGCCCTTCATCGAACTCCTGGTCAGCGTCCGGGAGACCATGCGCCGCGAGCGCCACTGGGCGCTCGCCGACCAGATCCGGGACGGCCTGGCCGACCGAGGAGTGACCCTTGAAGACGGACCGGAGGGCACAACCTGGCGGGCGACCACCGGTCAGGCCTGATCGGGGCCGACCGGAGTCTCGCCGTCCGCCCGCCGCCTCACGTCCCGGCCGGGAGGCCCCGCCAGAGCTGCCCGTCCGGGGAGAACTGGTCTACGGTCGCAACGCGGCCCTAGAGACTTTGCGCGGACCGCGGCCGGTCTTCGGCCTGTTCCTCGCCGATGGGATCCGGGCCGACAAGCGGATCGCCGAGCTCGTCACCCTCGCCGGGCGTCGGGGGATCGCCGAGCGCGTCGTTCCCCGCGATGTCCTCGACCGTGGCCTCGATGGGGCCAACCACCAAGGAGTTGCCCTCGACGCCGCACCGTATCGCTACGCGGACATCGACCTCTCCCCGCCGGACGAGGGGATGGTCACCCTCGCACTGGACCACGTCCAGGACCCGCGTAACTTGGGCACGCTGCTCCGCACGGCGGACGCCTGCGGCGTGCATCAGATCCTGATCCCGACCGATCGGGCCGTGGTGGTCACTCCCGCCGTGGTGAACGCTTCAGCCGGCGCCGTCGAGCACCTACGGATAGCCCTGGTCACGAACCTGGCCCGCACGCTGGACGATCTCAAGGCCGCTGGCTGGTGGGTGGTGGGCCTGGAGGGCGGCGGGGAATCGACCGACCTCTTCACCTCCACGCTTCCCCGGCCGGTCGTCCTCGTCGTGGGGAGTGAGGGGGAGGGAATCGGGCGAAACGTTCTCCGACGGTGCGACATGCTGGTCCGCCTGCCGATGCGGGGGCGCGTCTCCTCCCTCAACGCCGCCACGGCGGCCTCGGTCGCGCTGTACCATCTGATGGTCACCGGAGGACAAACCACGCTGCCCCGTGACCGGTCCACGGGCGAGTCGGATTGACCGGGTGTACGTACAGTGGTACGGTAGGTGACGATCACGCACCGAACGGTCCGGTGTTGCAGCGCCGGCCAACCGTGGGGGGACGAAATGACGACGCACGACGAGAAACCGGCCACATCGGGGGCGACATTAGATCGCCGCATCATCCTGAAGGCGAGCGCGGCCGTCGCCGCGATGGCGATCGTGGGGACGGAGGCACCTCGCCCGGCGACGGCCCAAACCGCCGAGACGATCGCCGAAACCTGGGTCGAGGAGGACAATGCCTTTCGGGCCGCTGAGAGCCTGGGCGACCCGTTCACGCTGGAGACGGCGTTTCCCTTCTACGCCGTCGGCGCCCACTGGTCGGGGGAGGTCGGATTCCCGGTCCTCGTGGAATTGGCGTTCAGCGCCGACGGCACGACCTTCACCGATCCGGTAATCGTCTCTGCCCAGGAGGAAGACGCCGGGCGGCCCGACCGGAACGGCCGCTACTACGCTGACCTGACCTTCACCGGCGGTACCCGGTTCGTCCGATACCGCACACTAGATGGCGATGGTCAACCGGCCGCCGTGGCCGGGTTCGCGATGACCTACATCGATGCCAGTCCCGGCCCTTCGGTGGATATGGTGTTCGCGGCCGCGTTGGCACCGTCCGTGGCACGCCCGCCGATCATCTCCCGTGCCGCCTGGGGGGCGAACGAGGCGTATCGATACGACCAGAATGGCGAGATTTGGCCCCCGGAGTACCGGACCGTCGAGCACGTCATCATCCACCACACCGAGACGACCAACTTCCAGGACCCGCTGATCGCTCTCCGCTCGATCTACTACTACCACGCGGTGACACGCGGCTGGGGCGACATCGGATACAACTACCTCGTCGACTACATGGGGAACGTCTATGAGGGCCGGGTCGGCGGCGAGAACGTCATCGGGGGGCATGCCTATCAGTACGCTGAAGGCAGTTCCGGCATCGGCACGATTGGCAGCTTCGCCTTCGTCGACACCACGCCAGAGGCCCAGACCGGCATCGTCTGGATTACCTCCTACGCCGCTCGCAATCTGGATCCGCTCGCCACCAAGCCCTTCCAGCAGGTCCCGAACGTGCCGACGATCTGTGCTCACCGCGATGTCGTCCAGACCTCCTGCCCTGGTGACCAGCTCTACGGCGACCTGCCGACGATTCGCCAGTACGCGGCGGCGATCATCGACGGGGGAGCCAATCCGGCACCACCGCCCAGCGTGGCCGTCGGCAGCGTCGTGGCCACGATCGTCACCGACGCCAACCTGCGGACGAGCCCGGCCATCGGTTCCTCGGTCAAGGCACGCCTGCCCCTGGGGACACGACTGACGATCACCGACGGTCCGGCGACCAACGGCGGCTACACCTGGTATCAGGTCCAGACCCCGGCCAACGGCCTGGGTTGGGTCGCCTCGATCACGTTTGGCGTACCCACCTCTACACCTACCCCGCCGGTCGCCGGAGCCTTCCGAGCAGGCGACCCTGTCTCGGTCGCCACCGATAGCCTCAACCTGCGCTCTGCCCCCACCGTCGGGGCATCGGTCATCATCGTGATGCCCTCCGGCACCGTCGGCACGGTCCTGGCTGGTCCGCGCAATGCCGACGGCTACGATTGGTATCAGGTCCAGACCGCCCAGGCAACCGGCTGGTGCGTCGGGACTTTTCTCGCCCCCGAGGGAGGGTCTACCCCCCCGCCTACCACCGGGGCGTTCCCGGTCGGAGCGTCCGTGGCCGTGACCAGCGACGCACTCAACCTGCGGGCCCAGCCCTCCAGTTCCGCCACGGTGTTAGCCCGTCTGCCCAGGGCGACGGTCCTGACCGTGACTGGCGCCTCTCGAGTCGCCACCGGCTATACCTGGTACCCGGTGAACAGTTCTCAATTCGGTAGCGGCTGGGTCGCGGGCGAATTCATTGCCCTGACGTCCCAGTCACCCGCACCGACCCCGAGCCCGACACCACCGGCAGGAACGTACCCGCTAGGCACGGTCCTGGTGACGACTTCGGACGTCAACCTCCGAGCCGGGCCGAACCTCGGTCGGTCAGTGGTCGCGGTCCTACCGACGAATACCCGAGTCGAGGTCACCAGTGTGGCCCAACTGGCGGATGGCTACCGTTGGTACGGTGTCTTCGCCGCCGGATATGGCGGGGGTTGGTGCGTCGCCGACTTCTTGGCGGTTCC
>CADCWH010000049.1 GCA_902806395.1 uncultured Thermomicrobiales bacterium
ATCTGCCCGTCCGACTCCTTGACCTCCCGCAGGACGGCCTTCAGCCGCTCCTCGAACTCGCCCCGGAACTTGGCGCCCGCCACCAGGGCTCCCAGGTCCAGCGCCACGATCTGGCGGTCCCGCAGCCCCTCGGGCACGTCACCGCGCACGATCCGCTGCGCCAACCCCTCCGCGATCGCCGTCTTGCCGACTCCAGGCTCGCCGATCAGGACCGGGTTGTTCTTAGTCCGCCGCGACAGCACCTGGATCACCCGCCGGATCTCTTCGTCCCGGCCGATCACCGGGTCGAGCTTGCCGTCGCGGGCGAGGGCAGTCAGGTCCTGGCCATACTTCTCCAGGGCCTCGTAGGTGCCCTCCGGGTTCGCGGTCGTGATCCGCTGGTTGCCGCGGATGTCGCGCAGCACCTCGTGGACACGGTCCACCGTCACCCCATGGCGGGCGAGCAGGCGGGCCGCCGGTGAACCCTCCACCGAGAGGATCCCGAGGAGCAGGTGCTCGGCGCTGACGTACTCGTCACCGAAGCGGGTCGCCTCGGCCTCGGCCGCCTGGAGCGCCTTCCGGAAGCCGCTGCCGATCGACGCCTCTGCGCTGTACTGGAGACGCGGCGCGCGGTCCAACTCCGCGACCAGGTCGCGGGTGACCGTCGCTGGGGCCGCGTCCAGCTTGGACAGCACCCGGGGGACGACCCCGTCCTCGTCGGTCAACAGGCCGTGGAGGAGCGTCTCCGTCTCCAACTGTGCCAGCTTACGGCCCTCGGTCTCCCGCTGCGCATGCAGGATGGCCCCCTGGGCCGCCTCCGTGAATCTCCCATTCGTCGCCATATCTCGTTCTCCTTAAATCCCGCTATCATCGTCCGAACGGCATCGCTGACCCGGCCCCCGAGGGGGCCGTGACGCGTCCGCACGCCTGCCGTGCCGGTCCGTCCTCCGTCCGGCTACGCCTTCACGTCCCGTCCGGTCAGGTGCCGACCTGCTCGACGGCGGGCTCTTCCACGAACCCCAGCACGGCGAGCTGCTCGTCCAGTTCCCGCTGGAGGTGGCGCGCCACCGACGCGTTGGCCGGCACGCTCGGGTCGGCTACGATGCGCTGCCGCAGGTCCCGCAAGCGAGCCGTCAGTTCCAATGCCAATTGCACCCCGGCCAGGTTCAATCCACGCTGTTCGACAAGGTACTTGACCTGCCGGAGCCGTTCGATATCCTGGTCGGAGTAGAGCCGCATCTTCCCCATCGTCCGCGACGGGGCCACCAGACCCTCCCGCTCGTATTTGCGGAGCGTCTGGGGATGCATCTCGACCAATCGGGCCGCGACGCTGATGACGAAGACTGGCTCGCCGTACCGCGATGTCATGGTGCCCCTCCCGTGTTTCTATGTATGGAGTATAAACATTGATACGTTGCGAGTCAATGTTCCGGCGGGGACCGTCTCGCCCCCGCCCCGGGGCGGCATGGTCACGTGATGAAGCGCCAAGCTGATCCGGGACGCGATGTTGCCCCTGGTAGGTGGACCGGATCGGGTCTAGCGGCGACCCGACGCATGAGGAGACCGTGATGCTGGTCTACGCCCACCGGGGAGCTTCTGGCGAGGAGCCGGAGAACACGCTGCGAGCCTTCCGTCGCGCCCTCGACGTCGGCAGCGACGGGATCGAACTCGATGTCCGGACATCCGCCGACGGCATCCCGGTCGTGATCCACGACCGGGACATTTCCCGCACGACCGACGGTATGGGCATGGTCGACGAGATGTCGTTGGACCAGCTCCGCACCTTGGACGCCGGGTCCGGTGAACGTGTCCCCACCCTGGAAGACGTTCTGGACTTGGTCGGCGATCGGGCCGCCCTCTACATCGAGATCAAAGGTGTGGGCTGCGAGGGGGCGGTGCTCGACGTGCTACGCGCCCACCCAGCCGTCCGGGCGACCGTCGCGTCGTTCGACGACGAGATCCTTCGCACCGTCCGGACGTGTGACCGGGATGTAGAGATCTGGGTCATCGCGATCGGCGCGGCCGACGAGACCATGGCCCTCGCGGCCGAGGTCGGCGCGACGACGTTGAGCCTCCAGCATCTCGGTATCACCGCGGATACCGTCCGCGATGTCGAGGCCGCCGGTCACCGAGTCGCGGCCTGGACGGTGAATGACATCCCCGAGGCGGCCCGGCTGGCGGACCTGGGCGTCACGGCCATTTGCACCGACCACCCCGCCCGGCTCATCCCGGCCCTCCGCGCTGTGCCGGGGCCTCGTGCGACGTCGGGCGGTCACCGCCCCTAGCCCGCCCGCGCGACCGCCTTCCGGATCACGCGGCCGGTCAAAACCGAGACCAAGTGGCGCCGGTAGTCCTCGGAGGCGTAGGCGTCGCCGTTGATCTCCAGACCCTCCGGCGCCGCGGCCGCCGCACGGTCGACTGGATCGTCTCCCGCTTGTCCGGTCAGAGCCGACTCCGCCGCCGTCAGCCGAGTGGCCTTCGACGTGGCACCGGTGACGGCGAGCCGCGCCGCCGTGACGCGATCTCCGTCCATCGTCAGCACCGCCGCGATCCCCACCACCGGGTAACCCGACGCCGGGTGGGAATGCTTGGCGTAGGCCGAGACGACCGTGCCGTCGGTGGCGGGGATGGTGACTGAGGTCAACACCTCGTCGGGCCGCAGCGCGGTCGTGAAGAGGTCGACGAACAACTCGTCGGCCCCGATGGTCCTCTCACCGTCTGGACCGGTGACCGTCACCCGTGCCCCTAGGGCCAGCACCACGGCGGTGAAGTCCGACGCCGGGTCGGCATGGGCGATCGAGCCGCCCAACGTCCCTCGGGATCGGACCTGGACATCGCCGACGTGCTCGGCCGCGTCGTGGATCACCGCGAATCGCTCCCCGAGACCTGCGTGGGCGATCAGGTCGGCATAGGTCGTCATCGCCCCGATCGTCACCTCCCCATCCACCGTGATCCCCCGCAGGCCTTCGACCCGGCCCAGATCGATCAATGCCTCCGGCATCGCCAGGCGCAGCTTCATCGCCGGGATCAATGAGTGCCCCCCGGCCAGCAACTTGGCGTCCGGGTTGGCCCCGACCAGGGAGACCGCTTCCGCGACCGATGTCGGACGGTGATAGGCGAACGGGGATGGGAACATGAGGGTTGCTCCTTCGAGTTTCGGACGTGACCGTGAGCCGGGCGGGAATCCATGTCCCGGTCGACATCACCTGACGGAGGGACCGACCGAGAAGGTCGAGTTGGTCCCACGATCAGGATCGAGATGCCGATCGGGCGAGACCAGCGCGGCGCTAGGTCGCCTGGCGCATCAGCCCGGCGGCGTGCTGCACCGAGCGGACGATGTTGAGGTAGCCGGTGCAGCGGCAGAAATTGCCCTCGATCGCGTGTTCGATCTCGTCCTCGCTCGGGTCGGGGTTCCTCTCGAGGAGCGCCGCCGCCGAGAGGATCATGCCCGGCGTGCAGAACCCGCATTGGAGACCATGCTTCGCCCAGAAGCCCTCCTGCACCGGGTGGAGTTCGCCGTCCTTGGCCAAGCCCTCGATCGTCGTGACCGCCGACCCGTCGGCCTGCACCGCCAGGACGGTACAGCTCTTGACCGTCTGGCCGTCGAGATTGACCACGCAGGCCCCACACTGGCTCGTGTCGCACCCGACGTGGGTACCGGTCAGCCCGAGGTGCTCGCGCAGGAAGTGGACGAGGAGCAGTCGGGGCTCGACCTCGGCTCGCCGCTCCGTCCCATTGACCGACACCGTGATCCGCATCGACATCGCGCCGTCGGTCGACGCGGAGCCGGTCGTCGCGGTGGCCATTGTTGACATCCTCGTCATTCCCCCATTAGTGGTCGCGTCCGTCGGTCCCGCGTCCTCGTCGGCGGAGTATATCGCCGCTCCCGAGATCTGTCCCCGGGCCAGCCGTGCCGGGCATCGGGATCCGGTCTGGTCGCTCTAGCCATGGTCCGTAGCGTGCAACACCGGTCCGTGCGGTGCGGCTACTGGATTTTTTGAGGATATGTCGCGCGGCGCAGCCCGTTCACGAGCCCCTGGTAGACTGCCCGGGCAGTCGGATCGCACGGCGGGGACCGATCGGCGGCTGGGGAGGACAGGTGGCAGGTCGATCGGCCGAGGTAGAGGTGCCACCGGGCGTCGGTCTCGGCCAGGTCGATGCGGCACCATCCTCCCGCGCCCGGTCCGACCGCTCCCGAGACCTGACGCGAGCCGCTCCGGACGGGTCCGTCCCCGAGACGCCCGATCCCGTCTCCCCCGTCCCTGCCGACCGCGGCGGGATCTTCTCCGCCCTCGGGCGCTATCCGGCCTACCGTCGCCTGTGGTTTGGCTCCATGGCCGCCTCACTCGGGCAATGGATGCAGCAGGTCGGGCTCGGCTGGCTCGCGCTCTCCCTCACCGACTCCCCCGCATTCGTCGGGACCGTCGGGTTCGCCGCCGGCCTGCCGTTCCTCGTCATCGCCATCCCCGTCGGCGTGGTCATCGATCGCTTCGACCGCCGACACGTCCTGCTGGTCTGTCAGGCGCTCGCGGCGCTGGTGGCTCTGGTCGCCTCGGTGGTCGTGATCACCGGTATCGTTGAGCCCTGGCACCTGCTCCTGATCGCCTTCGTCACCGGGTCGCTCCAGGCCACGATGGTGCCGACCCAACAATCGCTCGTCCCGTCCCTCGTCGAACGCGAGGACCTGACGAACGCCATCGGCACCAATAGCGCCGGTCAAAACCTGACCCGGGTCGTCGGTCCGAGCATCACCGGCATCGTGATCGGCGTCGCCGGCGTCGGAGCCGCCTTCGTCCTCCAGGCGATGGCCCTCCTCCTCGCCTTCGCCCTGGTCTGGACCGTCACCATCCCCGCTCGGGTATCCCGTTCGACGTCATCTCCAAAGGGGATCTTCGAGGGCGTCCGCCTAATCCGGCGCCGGGCCGACCTTCGGGCCCTGTTCCTCCTGGCCGCGATCCCGACGTTCTTCATCTTTCCCTACGTCCAGTTCCTGACTGTCTACGCCCGCGACATCCTGGAGATCGGTCCGGGTGGCCTGGGCATCCTCCTCGCCTGCTCGGGCACCGGCGCGGTGGTCGGGTCGCTGGTCGTCGCCGCCCGCCGCCAGATGACGGCCGCCGGCTCGGGCCGCATGCTCGCTGGTATGACGATCGCCTATGGCGTGGTGGTCGCCTGCTTTGCGGTCTCGCCGACGGTCTTCCTCTCGTTTCCCCTGCTGTTGTTGGCCGGGATGCTCGGCGCGGGCTACATGAGTGCCAACAACGCCATCATCCAACTCCGGGTCGATGACGATGTCCGGGGCCGGGTGATGGCAGCCTACCTCCTGACTATGGGCCTGATGCCTCTCGGCGCTCTTCCGATGGGATATGTCGCGGGCGTGGCCGGGACGCCGACGGCCGTCTGCGCCGGCGCCCTCGTCGCCTCTACCCTGATCGCCGTCCTCGCTCTTCGGTCGCGCGGGCTTCGCACCCTTTGACGACCCAAGTGACGGCCGATCTCCCTGCGCGGAGCTGAGGAACGAACGGCCCCCCATATGTCGATGTCGACCCGGCGCCCGCCTGGGTCGAGGGACCGTCACCCGCTATCGTCACTCAGCCCACGTGGACCCGTCGGGATCGACTCGGTATCCCCATCCTCCGCCGGCTCCGGTTCGACCGTCGTGGTAGCGAGCCGGATCGCTTCTCGCTCCACGTCCGGCACCATCGCCAGTCGTTCCCTGCCGATCCGGGCCATCAAGGTCTCGATCTCCCCGTCCGGCACCGGCGGGATCATCGGCCCGAGACGGTCTCGGATCGTCAAGCGGTACCAGCGGTTGAGTTGTCGACGCACGGCACTCAGGGTCGGACCCGTCCCCGGTGGCGGGCCATGGCGCTCCACCAGGTCCCGGAGGTCGCGATTCGGCATCGCCGCGCCGACGGTGCGGTCGACCACCTCGCGCTGGCGCCGGATCATGCCGACCTCGGCGTCCCACCGCAGGACCAGTTCGAAGGATGACCGCGCCTCCCAGGTTCGCCCCTCGACCTGTCGCTGCACCTTGGCGATGTCCACCACCGGCCGGTCCCCGACGACCAGCAAGGGTGCGGTCGCGTCCAACCAGCAGCCGACCGCCGCGCGGGCCAGCCGGAAGTAATACAGACCGAGCGTCAGGTGGTCCTCTGGCCGGACCGCTAGTCGGTCCACCCCTGCCAGGACCGGGATGATCCCCGCCCCCTCCACCGGCGCGAAGAATGCCCCGGCGACGACGGGGACTGTCACGATCTCGGCTGGCGTGACCGATGTCCGCACCACGCCGTACCCCCGCTCCAGTGCCACCCGGGTCAGGAGCGAATCGGGACAGATGAAGAGCCCGGCCACCGGCGTCGCCCCACCGTACCCGCGGGCGTCGACCTCGCGCGCGAACGCGGGCAGTTCCGCCAGTCCGGCGACCACCTCTGCACTCACCTGCTTGGAACGGGCCGTCTCGACCGAGAACTTGGCATCGGCCGGCAAGATGACCCGTTCGCCCGACCCTGCCAGTTCGCCCATCACCAACAGGTCGGGGTTCTGGAGCCCTCGCCGGGCCGCAAGCCGGACCAGGTCACCCCGCTCATCGAGCCGGATCACCGCCCGCGCCACCAGGACGTCCGTAGAGATTCCGGGGGGTCGTAGTCCGGTGCCGACCCAGGTCTCTGCCGCAGAGGCCGCCAGGTCCGCCCATCGGTCGCCGACGAACCCGCTCGCCTGACCCCGGTTGGCCAGCTCCATCACCCTGCGGTCGAAACTCGCCGTCAGCAGGTCCCCCCCCGGCAACTTCGGGGACCGGATCGTCTGTTCACCGTCCTTCGCCACGACCCAGCCCGCACTCACGCCCCGACCGCCGCTCGTCGCGGAAGCTTAGCAGCCCTGCACCATGCGGGGAGCGAGACCGCGACACACCGCGCGGGCCAATCGGATGCTCCAGCACCAGACGGGATAAGATGTGATCTCGACGAATCTGGCGACTCGAGGAGCGACGTACTATGGGCGCGAAGGGACACGGCGACGCTCGCCCCAGCCACCATCACCCACCGTCTGCCCTCGACGAGTTCCTGCGCCTCTTCCTGACCTCGCTCGCGTCGCGGCCGGACGGGTATCGCCCGGCGGCGGACGGGGCGGCGCTGGCAGCCGAGCACGGGTGGCCAGAGGCCTTTTCACAGGCCATGTTCGACAGCGCCTTCGGCCGCCGCCTGATCGAGCCCTACCAGCCCCGACCCAAGCTGGTCCGGTGGCGAATCTCGCGGCGGGGACGGGAATGGTTGGCCGACGCCACCACCGCCGAGCCCCCGGTGGCCCAATCAACGACCTGACCAGCCGCCATCATGTCCCGCCCATCACATCCGGTGTACGATCGGCAACGCACCACCGCCCGGCGCTGGACGCCGGTGCCCTCCCCTACCGCCACCAATGAAAAGGACCACCCGTGACCGAGCCGACCTCGCCGTCCTCCGCCCCGATTGCCAGCGCCTCCCACGGCTCCGCCGCCACCTTGGATACCTTCTCCGGTGCCGAGGCCGCGATCGCCGCCCTGGAGACGCACGGGGTCGAGACCGTCTTCGGGATCCCAGGTGTACACACCCTCGCTCTGTACGATGCCCTGACCCGCTCCGGCATCACCCACATCCTAGCCCGCCACGAGCAGGGCGCCGGGTTCATGGCTGATGGCTACGCCCGCGCCACCGGTCGCCCAGGCGTGGCGATCATCATCACCGGCCCAGGTGTCACCAACGTCGCGACGCCGGTCGGCGAGGCCTATTCCGACTCATCACCCGTCTTCATCCTGTCGGCGAATTGCGAACGGCCCTACCTCGACGCGATGCGCGGCAG